>CAZKPI010000399.1:0-5228 GCA_964554555.1 uncultured bacterium | reverse complement strand
CGCCATGGACGTCGCCAGCCTCGAAGCCGCCATCAAGGCCCGGGCTCTTGCCAAGCCTTTCTACCTGTTCGCAGGCACCGAGGAGTTTTTGAAGGAGCGCGCCTTCGAGCGGATGGTCGCCGCCCTCGTCGCCCCCGAGGACCTCGCCGACAACGTCCATCGCCTCGATTTCGCCGGCACGCCGGTCGACGACCTGTTCGCCGGCCTGGGCAGTTTCACCTTCAACGAAAGCCCCCGCCTCTTCTTGCTCACCAACGTCGATGCCCTGCCCGCCTCCCAGCGCGGCCCCTTCCTCGACCGCCTTGCCGCCACCGACTCGTTCGACCGCTCGTATCTGGTCTTCGTCTCGGGCGAGGCCGGGTTTGCCGCGGAACTGGGCCGCAATCTCGGCCCCCGCTGTGAACGCATCGACTTCTGGGCCCCCTTCGAGAACCAGATGGTCCCCTGGATCCAGAAGGAGGCCCGCGAGGCAGGCGCGGCCATCAGCGCCGACGCCGCCGAGGAACTGCTCGACAAGACCGGCCACGACCTCCGCCTGATCGTCCAGGAGCTCGGGAAGCTGGCCATCCAGGTCGGGAAGGGCGGCACGATCTCCCCCGCCCTGGTCGAGGCGGCCGTCGGCTACCTACGCCAGGATTCGATCTTCGACCTGCTCGAGGCGGTGGGCAGGCGCGATTCCGGCCGCGCCCTGCGCATCGCCGAGAACCTGCTCCACCAGGGACAGCCCCCCCTGCGCATCTGGTCGCCGGTGGTGGCCGCCCTGCGCGAATTCCGACTCCTCCACGACCTGGCCGTCGACCGCCCCGACCTCCTTCAGCCGGTCATCGAGCGCCTGCGCGGCATCCTCCGCCTGCACGGCCGGTCAGACTACAAGTCGAACACCGAGCGCAAGAACCTCACCGACCAGATCCAACAGCTGGTCGCCGCCTGGCCCCCCGTGCTGGCCGCCGGCCTCCTGGCCAACCCGCGCAAGGCCCGCAGTCTCGCCCAGGCCCTCAACTACACCCGCCGCGACCTGCTCGACCTCTGGCCCCGCCTCATCGAGATGGATGCCGCCTTCAAGTCCTCCCCCGCCAACGAGGTCCTGTTCCTGCAGAAATGCCTGCTGGAGATCATCTCCCCCACCCTGCGGGAGGCCGCCGGGTAGGGTTGCGGGTGGCCCCCTTCCCCGCGGGAGCCCGCGGGGCAGTGTTGCGGGTCACCCCCTTCCCCGCAGGCGTTCGGTCTGCCTTCCGTGCGAAAACGGCCCTCCCGGGACTGCCGGAAGGGCCCGTGAAAACGACGGGGTTTACTTGGTGGTCTGGGCCTTGTGAGCGGCGCGCATCAGGCGGCCGATCTTGCGGGAAGCCGTGCGGGGGTGGATGTACCCGTTCGAGGCCGCGCGGTCAAACTTGCTGATGGCCGCGTTCAGCGAGGTGGCAACCTCGGCGGCGGGCTTCCTGGCCTCGATCGCCTGCAGGGTCTTCTTCCGGAGGGTCTTCAGTTCGGATTTCACCTTGACCCGGGCGGTATGCCGGCGCTCAGCCTTGCGGGCGTTCTTGTCAGCAGAGTTGGTATTTCCCATGACACATTCCCTTTCGATCTCGTGAAGTTTTTCTATCGTAGCACGAACCACGGCTGAATTCAACCGCACGGCAAAGTTTTTCGCGCAGGCGGGGTGTACCCCACGGTTGGTTCCTCCGGCTCCCCTTCGCCCCAGACCTCGACAGACAGCCGCCCGGGGAGCAGGAAACCCTGTCCCGAAAAGGGGGGGGCGGTGCCCGGGGCCGTCAGGCCGGGGCCGCCGCCTGACCGGGCCGGAACGCTTCAGAACCCGTTCCCCGCACGGCTGGGCGGCCGTTTGGCTGGGGCGGAACGGGCGTTTCCCGCCTCCCTCCGCCGCGGCAGGGAAGCCCCGCCGCCATCCTGTTGGTACGGATGCCGGGAATGTTCCGCGCGGTTGCACCGCCCCCTCCCCTGGGATATAATCTCCCCCCAGGGAAAGCCCCCCATCCCGGCCCTGCCGGCCCATCCCTGATCCGGTATGCCTCGATCCCCGGGCCCCACGGGTCGCGGAGGCAAGGCCAGACCAGAATCCTCCGGGAGATCCGTTGAAAACCGTCTTCCTCGACATCCTCACCCGGGCGGCCCGGATCCCTTCCGGCCAGGCCTGGGACATCCTCCTGACAGACGCCATCCGCACCATCCCGGGGTTCGTCGCCCTCGGGGTGCGGGCCCTCGTCACCCTGCCCGTCCCCGACCCCTCCCGTCCGTTCATCGTTTGTGAGCCGGTCTCCGAGGCCGACCTGCTGAGCCTGCTCGACTGGTCGGAACCCGCCGTCCCCGGCTGGCGGGCTCCCGCCGGCAAGGCCACCCGCTCCCTGCGCGATCCCGCCGCATGGCTGGCCGGTTTCCTCGACCGTCTGGCCGCCTCCGCCGGCTCCTCCAACCCCGCCGGTTCCGGCCGTTCCAACGTCCGTTCCGCCGCGGCCAGCCGCCCCCCCCGTGGTCGGAAAGGGACCCCTGTCGCCACCGCCTGCCAGGCAGAACCCCCGTCTCCCACGGGCAGGAAGGAACGCCCCCCCCAGGCCTCCCCCGACCCCGCCACCCCGGACCAGGCCCCCGATTCCCTCGACCCCCTGCCGTTCCTGCAGAGAGCCTGGGACGGACGCGCCGTCACCGTCCTGTTCGCCCCCTTGGCCTATGGGGGAGGGAACACCGGTGACCTCATCCTGGTCGTGGAATCCCTTTCCCCGGCGGAGCTGGACGCCTGCAGTCAGTTCCTCGACCACCTGGCCGTCATCCTCGGCCGGCGCCGCGAAGCCCCCCTGCTCGAGCGGGCGGCCGGCTCCTCCGCCGCCGCCTTCCTGACCTTCGTCCAGGACACCCTGCACCTGCTGTGCCAGACCCGGCCCACCAGCTTCCGGCGCGGGCGCGACGCCCTCTCCCTCAGCAACTGGCTGAAGGAGGACGCCGACCTGCTGGCCCGCTTCCTGGCCGGCCTGGCCGACCAGCTCCAGGTCGGGTTCGCCTTCGCCATCCAGCGGTTCGTCGAAGGCCAGGCCCAGGTCGTCATCGTCGGAACCGTCGATTCCGAGCAGGAGATCCACCCCGCCGTCCTCGACCTGATCGGGGAGCTGTTCGCCCGGGACCCCGACCTCTACGGCAATCTCGAACACACCCCGGTCACCATCCGCCCGATCGGGCGGCCCCTGGCGGCCGGAGCCCCGCTCCCCGCCGAAACCGGCGAGGCGATCTCGCGAAGCTTCATCTGCCAGGTCGGCGACGAGGACTACGGCCACCTCGGCTTCGTCACCACCCGGCCCATCGATGTGCGCGACATCACCCGGGGCATGACCATCCTGGCCAACCAGCTGGGTTTCTGGTTCGCGCACGTCTACCATTTGCGCCAGGCCCAGCTGAAGCGGGACATCGAAGAAAAAATCAACATGACCCTGAGCGTCCTGCCCTCGTCGGTGAACCTCGCCGAGATCGTCAACCATCTGGTCCGCGATCTCGAGATGCTGTTCGGCCAGAAGGCGGGCGCGGTCCTGCTGACCTCGCGCGAGAGCCAGGAACTCGAGGTCTTCCGCGTCTTCGGCGCCGTCCCCGCCGGGTTCGACCTGGCCGCCTTCGTGCGCGAGCCGCGCCTGCAGGAATCCCTGGCCGAGGGCGGCGTCATCCAGGAACCCGAGGGGGAAGGCCGCCCGCCCATCCGCGTCCTGTTCCCCCTCATCACCACCGCCCAGCAGGGGTCCCTTCTCGCCGATCCGCTTTCCCAGCCCCAGCGCCGCCTCCTGGGCGGGGTCATCCTGTTCCACAGCCCCGACAACCGCCCGCTCACCGACGACATCCGCGAACTGCTCCGCTACCTGGTCAACGGCGTCAGCGCCGCCCTGCTGGTCACCATCAACTACCTCGAGAAGCTCGAGACGATCCAGGCCCTCGAAGGCCTGATGGGAAAGATGTCCGACCAGAAGGCCCTGTTCTCGGAAATGATCGGGATCATCCGCCGCCTGCTGAAGGTCAACCGCATCTCCTTCCTGACCCTGACCCCCGACGGCCAGCACCTGGTCATCCAGAACGGGTATGGCCTGCCCCCCAGGGTGGCCGAGGAAACGCGCATTCCGATCGGCGACGAGATCTCGGGCTACGTCGCCCGCGAGAAGGTCTCCCTGCGCCTGGACAACCTCGAAACCGCCGCGCACTTCCACAAGTGCTCGTTGGAACGGTATTTCAACCGCTCCCTGCTGTCCGTCCCCCTCGTGCGCGAGCGCGACGGCGAGAAGACCGTCCTGGGCGTCATCAACGTCAACAACAAGGCCAGCGGCCTGACCTTCACCGAACAGGACCAGCAGCTGCTCGAGGCCATCGCCCACCTGGTGGTGGCGGCCATCGAGAACGTGGAACTGCAGGAGGAAAAGCAGAAAGGGGAAAAACTCCAGCGCGAGTTCGAGATGGCCCGCGAGGTCCAGACCCGGCTCCTTCCCAAGGCCTTCCCCGACATCCCCGCCGCCTTCCTCATGTCCGGCCGCAGTGAGCCCGCCCGCCAGATCGGCGGCGACCTGTTCGACGGCCTGCCCCTCGACGACGGCCGCTGGCTGGCCGCCATCGGCGACGTGTCGGGAAAGGGCCTGCCCGCCTCTCTGCTGATGGCCACCACCCGCATCCTCCTGCGGTCGGCCGCCCACGAGACCTCCGACCCCGTCCAGATCCTGGCCCGCGTCAGCGACCAGCTCAGCCGCGAGATCGAGGACCGCTTCGTCACCATGCAGGTGGTGGCCATCCACCCCCGCACCGGCGAGGCCGAGATCGTCTCGGCGGGCCACGGCCCCCTCCTGGCCCGGATCGCCGGCAAACTGGTGACCGTCAAGGCCGGCAAAGGCTTCCCTCTCGGCCTGATGGAGGGCCAGACCTACCAGGCCACGTCCTTCCGCCTGGCGCCGGGCGATTCCTTCCTCATGTTCACCGACGGCCTGACCGAGGAGAAGTCCCCCGACGGCGAGATGTTCGGACCCGACCGCATCGCCGACCTGTTCGACCGCCATGGGGCGCTCGCCCCCGGCGCCCTCGTCGAGAAGGTCTTCACCACCATCAGCGACTGGCGGTCACGCAAGGAAGCCCATGACGACCTGACCGTCGTCGCCCTGACCTACCGAGGAACCCCCTGACCATGCACGCCCAGACGCTCCGCCAGATCGCCCGCTTCCACACCGGCCTCGCCCGCCAGACGGCCGCCACCTCCGACC
>CAZKPI010000398.1:4470-5243 GCA_964554555.1 uncultured bacterium | reverse complement strand
GGCCTTGGTCTTCAGCTGGCGGCGGACCGCCTCTTCGAGATAGGGGTCCTTCAGACGCTCGAGGACGAGGTCGAGGGCGGCGGCGGCCTGGCCGGATGAGGTCATGGCATCGACGAGCAGGAGCAGGGTCCGCACGCTTCTGGGTTCGGCGGCGTACGCGCTCTTGAGCAGGGTCAGGGCTTCGGCGGTGCGGTTGTCGAGGTAATAGTTCTCGGCGAGGGAGCGCTGGATCCGGTAGTCGTCCGGGCGCTGGGACAGAAGGACTTCGAGGAACCAGATGGCCTGGACGCGGTGGTGGTGTTCGGTCATGTCCTCGGCCGCCTCGATCATCTCGTCGAGGAGGCGGTCCTCGACGGGCAGGCGGGCCAGGTGGTCGATGGCCTTCTTCATGATGACCTCGTCGCGCAGGACGATGCCGGTGCGGAGGGCGGTCAGGACGGCGGCGGGGTTCCCGGATTCGGCGGGGGTGGTCAGGATGCGGTTGACCTCCCCGAGCGCGACGAGGCGGAAGGGCGAGCCGCGGGAGTCCTTGCCCATCGGCACCTGGCCGGTGGAAGGCCCTCAGCCAGGCGTGGTGGAAGCGGCGGTCGTCGCCCTGCAGGTCCATCAGCATGCGGGCGGTTTCCATCGCCTTCTCCTCCTGGGCGGACAGGGTGAGGAGTTCAAGGTAGTCGAGGTTGTCGTCCATGGACTCGATGGGGCGGGCGGAGACGAGGCGGAGCCCCTTCTGATACTGGCCGGTGGCCGTGTAGAAGCGGACGAGGCGGCGGTCG
>CAZKPI010000398.1:0-4434 GCA_964554555.1 uncultured bacterium | reverse complement strand
TCGAAGGCGTCGTGCTGTTTGGCGGCGAGCATCAGTTCCTCGAGGACGGCCATGACGGGGGGCGGGCGCAGTCGCGGGTCGGCGATGGCCAGCAGGTTCTGGATCGCCTCCTGGGGGGCGTGGCCGCGGGCGAACCAGCCGTCGATGAGGTGGCGCAGGTCGGCCTGGCGTTCGGGTTCCCCCCCCGCCTGGGCGAACCGGCGGGCGAGCTCGTCGGCCAGGGCCTGCTGGCCGGACATGGCGGCGGCGAAGGCGGCGCTCCACAGCAGGCCGGTGTGGTCGGGGCTGGCCTCCAGGGCGCGGCGGCCGGACTCGAGGGCCTGGTTCCAGGCGCCGCCGTCGAGGTAGGCCTGGATGTCCTTGATGACTGCGGCCTGGCGCCCGGCTACGGCCATGTCGGACAGGCGCTGGCGAGCCCGACTGCCGTATTCGGGGTGGTCGGCGAGGGGCTGGAGAAAGGACCGGGCCTTGGCGAAGTCCTGGCGGCGATACCAGAACTCGCCGGAATAGAAGCGCACGCCGGGGTGGTCCGGGCGCAGTCTGGCCACCCGGGCGAAGTCGGCCATCGCCTCGTCCAGTTTTCCCTTGTTGAACAGGGTCTCGGCGCGCAGGAACAACCGGCCTTCGACGGTCTGGTCGGGGCTCTGCGCCATCACCGTCCAGCCTGCGGCGAGCAGGAAGGGGGCGGCGGCGGCGAGGAGCAGGAGGCGGCGGAGGGTCGGGCTCATTCGGGATCGGCCTCCGCCGGCGCTGGCAGGCTGGGGGGCAGTTCGTCGCCGAGGGTGCGGGGCAGGAGGTCGGCGGCGAAGGTGCGGTCGAGGGCGGTGCGGGCCCGGCGGCCGACGGCGGAAGACGGGGCGATGGTGAGGATGTGTTCGAACTCGCGCCCGGCTTCGGCGTGGCGGCCGAGCCGTTCGAGGAGGCGGCCGAGGTTGTAGCGGGCGGGGAGGTGGTCGTCGAGACCGATGGCCGCGCGGTATTCCTCCTCGGCCAGGAGGTCCCAGGAGGTGAGGTCGCCGGGCAGGCCTTCCAGGCCGCGGCGCTCAAAGGAGACACCGAGCAGGAAGTGGGCTTCCGAAGAGAGGGGCTGCATCTCGAGGGCCTTGCGGAAGGCCCAGACCGCCTGTTCGAACTCGCGGCGGGCCAGGTATCCCTTGCCGGCGGCCAGCCAGCGGGCATACGAGGTGGGGTCCTTGGTCAGGTAGGGCAGGCCGCGGCGCTCGGCGGACCGGCCGGCCAGCGGGGGGAGAGGGACCTGCCGCAGGCGGCCGGTCTCGTCGAGCCGGCCGCGCAGGGCGGCTTCGCGCCACGGAATGAACAGGGCGCCCAGGACGATGATTCCCCAGACGAGTCGTCGTTGCATGGAAGATACTCTTCATTAGCCTTCGGCAGTCGTCTGCCCATTCCTGACACTTTTCTTCGCCCCTTCACTCCGTCAGGGCCGGCGGCCTTGGACCCATTCGGCCGGCGTGGTGAACGCTGACGCGTCCAGGGCGCGGGAGCTCCGCTACGCGGTTCGCTCCCCCGGGAAACGCCAGGCAAAAAACGCCGGAGGGGGAACCCCCTCCGGCTGGTGGTCCGGAATGGCGGCAGAGGGCCGCCGAAGACCGCCGGGTGCTACTCCTTCACGCCCATCGTCCCCGCCATGAAGATGCGTGGGTTCATCAGCCTGGGAGGGGTGGGGATCCGGGGCTTGAACGCCATCTGGTCGAGGATGTCCTTCTGCAGGTCGATGCCGGGAGCGATCTCGACGAGGGTCAGACCCTCGGGCTCGAGCCGGAAGACGGCGCGCTCGGTGACGTAGGTGACCTCGGTTCCCTTGCGGCGGGCGTAGTCGCCGCTGAAAGTGACCTGCTGGACCTTCTCCATGAACTTGCGGCTCTTGCCCTCCTGGCGGATGCGGAGCCGGCCCTCCTCGGCGGCCACCTCGATGCCGCCGGCGGTGAAGGTGGTGCAGAAGACGACGCGCTTGGCGTTCTGGGTGATGTTGATGAAGCCGCCGCACCCGGCGAACTTCGGCCCGAAGCGCGAGACGTTGACGTTGCCGGCGGCGTCGATCTCGCCGGCGCCCAGGAAGGCGATGTCGAGCCCGCCGCCGTCGTAGAAGTCGAACTGCGACGGCTGGGGGAGGACGCAGGAGGGGCTGTAGGACGCGCCGAAGCTGAGACCGGAGGCGGGCAGGCCCCCGATGGGGCCCGATTCGACCGTCAGGGTGAGGCGGTCGCGGATGCCTTCCTCCTTGGCGATGTTGGCGACCCCTTCCGGCATGCCGATGCCGAGGTTGACCACGCACTCGCCGAGGGGCAGGAGTTCGAACAGGGCCCGCCGGGCGATCAGTTTGCGCACCGACAGTTCCATGGGCTGGAACAGCGAATCTTCGGGGAACTGGACCTGGCCGGAGTAATACGGGCAGTACTGTTCGGCGAAGGTCTGCATGTGGTGCTGGGGGTTCTTGGCCATGTCGACGAGGACGACGTAGTCGACGAGGATGCCGGGGATCTGGACGAACAGGTGGTTGATGCCGCCGCCGCGGGCCAGCCGCATGACCTGGCAGATGACGATGCCGCCGCATTTCTTGGTGGCCATGGCCTGGTGGAGGGCGTCGAGGGGGGCGACCTCCTGTTCCATGCTGATGTTGCCGAATTCGTCGGCGGTGGTGCCGCGGATCAGGCAGACGTCGAGGCCGAAGTGCTTGTAGCGCAGGTACTCGGCACCATCGACGGCAACGACCTCGACGATCTCCTCGGTGGTCATCGGGTTCATCCGGCCGCCCTCGAGGCGGGGGTCGACGTAGGTCTGCAGGCCGACGTGGGTGACGGTGCCGGGCTTGCCGGCGGCGATGTCGCGGAACATGTGCGAGATGACGCCCTGGGGCAGGTTGTAGGCCTGGATCTTGTTGTCGAGGGCGAGCCGGCCCAGCTTGGGGGCGAGGCCCCAGTGGCCGCCGACGACCTTGCGGACCATGCCGTGGTTGCCGAAGTGGTTGAGGCCGCGATCCTTGTTGTCGCCCTGGCCGGCCACGAAGTACAGCTCGAGGTCGCGGGGGTGGGCCTCGGCCAGGAATCGCTGTTCGAGGGCGCTGGTCAGGCCCTCGGGGTGGCCGCTCCCGACGAAGCCGCCGACCACGATGCGGTCGCCGTCCTTGATCAGGGAAACCGCCTGTTCGGCGGAGATGAGTTTCGATTTCATGGGTCGGTTCCTCTCCTTCGGGAATGCGTGGTCAGGCCAGGAAGGCCGCGAGCCTTCCGGCGAAATAGTCGGTTTCGTACAGGCAGGACAGGTGGCCGTTGCGGCTGTTGTAGGTTTCGAGCCGGCCCTGGGGCAGGTGGGGAAGGGCCTCCTCGGCCTGCTCGCGGGTGAACATCAGGTCGGACTCGTCGATGATCATCAGCACGGGCATCTTCAGGCGGCCGAGGGCCTGGGGCAGTTCCTCGCCCGGCTCCCGCAGGTCGAACAGGGTGTTGGCCTTGGCGATGTAGAGGTAGGAGTTGGCGTCGAAATACTGCATACGCTGGACGACGGTCTTCTCGATCTCGGCGTCGACCAGGAAGCGGCCCTGGAAGCTGAGGAAGGGATTGGGGCTGGTCTGGAAGGTGGGGTCGAGGAACCGGCGGCCGAAGTTGCTCTCGGCCCAGTGGTCGGTGCGGGTCTCGGTGAGCAGGATCTTGAAGGCGAGCAGGAGCCCGCGGGTGGGCGGCTCGTGACCGTAATAATCGCCGCCGCGCCAGTTGGGATCGAGCATGATGGCATCGATGCCGAGCTGGTTGGGGACCATCAGACAGGAGGGCCGCATCATCGGGGTGGCGACGACGGCCGCCACCTTGTCGACGTCGTCGGGGAAGAACCTACCCCACAGGTAGGCCTGCAGACCGCCCATCGACGGCCCCAGGACACAGCGCAGACGGCGGATGCCCAGGTCGTCGAGCAGGAGTCGCTGGGCGCGGACCACGTCCTTCAGGGTGAAGACGGGGAAATCCATGGCGTATTCCCGGCCGGTGGCGGGATTGATCGAGGCGGGGCCGGTCGTGATCACGGTGGGGCTGTGGAAGTTGATGTTGCTGATGGTGTCGACGCAGACGACGAACCAGCGGTCGGTGTCGATGGCCTTGCCCGGGCCGATCAGGGCATCCCACCAGCCGGGCAGGGGGTCGGCGGGCGTGTAGCGGCCGGCGGCGTGGCTGGTGCCGGTGAAATACTGGCAGACCAGGATGACGTTGTCGCGGGCCGGCGACAGGGTGCCGTAGGTCTCGTACCCGAGGCGCAGGGGGATGGTCCGGTTGGCGGGCTCGAACCGGAACTCGGGGCGGGAGAAGGTCTGTTTGGTCACGAGCATGGGCTCACTCCAGTACCGTGATTGGTGCGGCGGGGCGCACCCGCCAACTGTAACACAGGAAGCCAGGGGCCACCACCCTGCCCGGCGGGTCTCAGCCCACC
>CAZKPI010000397.1:0-5254 GCA_964554555.1 uncultured bacterium | reverse complement strand
CTTTGGACCCTGGCAAGGTGGTCGGGAGAAGCGGAGCTCCTCCCGCTCTGACGGCGGTCCCAACGTTGGCGTTGGCCCTGGGGGTGGGTGTGCAACCGTTGGCGGGGTTTGCTACCATATCGGAAAAATCGGTCCCTTCCAGGGGCCAAGGGAGGAAAAGGCGTGCGCGCCCTCGTGTTCACCGACCGGTTGCGGTTCGACCCGGCCGCCGCGGCCCCGCCCTGCCCGCCGGGCGAGGCGCTTCTCCGGGTGCGGATGGCCGGCATCTGCCGCACCGACCAGGAGATCACCCGCGGCTACATGGGCTTCCGGGGCATTCCCGGCCACGAGTTCGTCGGCATCGTCGAAGCCTGCCCCGACCAGTCCTGGGTCGGCAAGCGGGTCACCGCCGAGATCAACGCCGCCTGCGGGGTCTGCGACCTGTGCCGGCGGGGCCTGGGCCGCCACTGTCCGGCCCGCACCACGCTGGGCATCCTGGGCCGCCAGGGGGCGTTCGCCGAATGGTGCTGTATGCCGGTCGCCTGCCTGCACGAGGTGCCGCCCGACCTGACCGACGAGGAGGCGGTGTTCATCGAGCCGGTGGCGGCGGCCCACGAGATCCTCGAACAGGTGGCCATCCCGGAAGGGGCGGCCTGCGCCGTGCTGGGCGACGGCAAGCTCGGCATCCTGTGCGCCTGGGTGCTGAGCCGGGTGGCGGAAAACGTCCTGCTGGTGGGCCGTCACCCCGCCAAACTGCAGAAGGCCCGCTGGGAAGGGGTCGCCACCGCCCTCGAGCCGCCCGCCAACGACTCCATGGACCTGGTGGTCGAGGCCACCGGCACGGGAACCGGCCTGATGCAGGCCATCGCCCTCACCCGGCCGCGCGGGACCCTCGTGCTGAAATCGACCGTCGTGTCGCAGGGGGAACTGAACCTGTCCGCCGCCGTGGTCAAGGAATTGACGATCGTCGGCTCGCGCTGTGGGCCGTTCGGCCGCGCCATCAAGGCCATGCGCGCCTACCGGTTTCCGGTCGCCCGGCTGATCGACGCGGTCTTCCCCCTCGAACAGGGCGTGGAGGCTTTCGACCGCGCCAGCGCGCGCGGCGCCCTCAAGATCCTTCTGCGCGTGTAGCGGGGCCGCTCCGGGGTGGAACCGCCTCGCCGCTGGCGGCGCCGGCCGTGACGGCGCACCCCGCCGGCGCGCCAGCCATGGCGATCGAGGCGGTGCCGCCCCTCCTTCCCTGCCGTCTGGTCTGGCCCCCCCGACACGCGCGTTTCGTCTGGAACCAGGAGGCCATCCCGGCCCCGGGGTGCGGAAAAATCGCTGATGGTGAGGCTCAGCGGGGTGGGGTGGGGGCCTCCCCGGGGGCCCGGCCCGGGCCGGCCGCCGGTGCCCCCTGGCCGAATCGCGCCTGGTACCGGCGAAAGACCTCTTCGGCGATCCCCGCCACCTGGGCGTCGCCGAGGCCGGCGTCGACATCGCCGATCTCGACCACCACCGGGCCGCGGGCGATGCGCCAGAACCGGACGCGCCGGGAAGGGCCCCCTGGCGGCCCGACCTCATACGATACCAGCCGCGCCCGGTCGGCTTCGATGCCGGCGAAGTTGGCGGCCGTGAAGCCGGTCACCTCTGCGTCCGGGCTTTGATCGAGGACGGCGAGGTTGCGGCGGGCCATTTCCTCCTGGGCGGCGAGCAGAGGGGCGGCCGCGGCGGGGCCGTCGAGGACGAACAGGGTCACCCCGTTCCCCTCCGCCGCCCCGGGGGTCTGCACGATGAGCCCCTGGATATGCCGGATGGAGGCCAGCACCGCCTCCCGCCGGGCGGGGTCCATGCCCGCATAAGCGGCCTGCGCCTGCATGAGCCCGATCTCGACGTTCTGCACCATCCAGCCGCGGCGGCCGAACCGCCGCTCGAGCCCGGCCAGGACCGGGCTGTAATCGGGGCGCGGCGCCGCTTCCGGCGACCAGGTCTCGGGCCGCGCGATCATCGAGGTGCGGGTGGGCGGCTTCTCGAGCACCTCCCAGAGCCGCTCCCGGCCCAGCCGCCGGAACTGGAACTCGATGAACCGCCGACCTCCCTGGTAGATCTGCTGATACTGGGTCTCGCGGATGCGGCGCACCAGGTCCTGGCCGGGGTCGCGCCCCTCGACCACCCCGGCCGACAGCAGACGGGCGAATTCGACGGCTTCCCTGTCGAGGCCCAGCGCCGCCGCCACCGCGTCGGCGACGAAGGAGGCATGCCCCTCGATGGCGGCATTGAACGCCGTCAGGTGTTCCTGCTGACGCATCGCCCCGATGGTCTTCTGCAGACCGAGATACTGGTCATGCAGGGCGTGGGTCAGTTCGTGGGCGATCAGGATCCTGACCACCGCGGGAGCCATCGCCTCGGGGATGCCGGCCGCCTGCATCAGGGGGCGCACGTTGCGGGGCAGGAGAAAGAGGGTCCGGTCGGCAAACCCGAATTTCCCCAGCAGGAACGGCGCCGCCCCGATCGCCTCGGCCGCGGCGAGGCGGCTGATCTCGGCCGGGGCCGCCTGCGGCATCAGGTTCCGGTACTGGGGAAGCAGGTCACGCTCGAGCGCGGCCGCCGCCTCGGCCCGCCCCACACACCGGACGGCGGGCGGGCGCCGGAACCGCCGCCAAGCCGCCCGCTCGACCAGGGGGGTCAGCTCCTTGACGACGGCTTCGGCCTCGGCGTCGGTGAAAGCCGGTTCGCCCTCGGGGAACAGGTGAGTGAACAGCTGGGAGGTCCAGACCGGGGTCTTGGCGGCCAGTTCCTGCGCCAGGACACGCGCCTTCTGCAGGTCGTCCGGGTTGAGCCGGGAACCCAGGCGGTCCCGCTCGGCGTAGAGCGCCTGACTGCGCGCCAGGTCGGAACCCTCCATGCGGTCCCCCGCCAGGTCGAGGAAGGCCACCGCCTGCACCGGGTTGGAGGGGATCAACTGCAGGGCCAGCACCTCGAGGGCCACCGGGTGCCCGCGGGAAGCGGCCTTCCCCAGCAGAACCGTCGCCCGGGCGGTGTCGGTGGCCATGCCATGGCCCCCCTGCAGGCAATAGCCCAGCAGGAACTCGCCGTCGGCGTCGCCCAGGTCGCTGGCCCGGGCAAACCACTTCCCGGCCTCGACCGGGTCTTTGCCGAGGCCCGCCCAGCCGTTCTGGTAGAGCAGGCCCAGCCGCACCTGGGCGGTGGCCACCCCGCTCTCGGCCTGCCGGCGCAGGAGGCCGATGTCCTCGGCCCCGGCCAGGCAGGGCGGAAAGACGAGAAGGAGCGTCAGGACCAGGGTGGCGGTGTTGCGCATGTCGTTCGCCTCTGGCCGGGAACACGACCGTTGGAGGTCCTCTCCGGGCCAACCCAAGTATACCCCAGCCGCGGGAAGCCACCAACCTCCCGCCCGGCGGGCAGGCATTCTCACTTTGCCGCCACCTGCTTCTCCGATGAACCGGGCGGTCTGCCCGCCATGGCCCCATCGACACATCAGACCGGGATTGCCCGAAAACCCGTTTCAGATCGCCTGGTTCTGCCGGGCGAGCCCTCCCGCCGCCCTGGCTTCCCTCCTGAATCTGAGGCCCTCTTTCCCTTTCCCCGCCGGCATCTTCTGACCCCTGCCCATCTTTCTGTTCTTTCCTTTCTCCTCCCGGTTGAGACTGCGGCATGAATGTCCGAAATGACCATCTTCTATACTGCTGTCCACCAGCAAATGCGCTTGAGATCGAGGCAGTTGAGCACCGAAAGCCGGAAAAACCCATGCCGTCAGCAGGCCCGCTTCCTGAAGGGTTTCCTCCCCGCCCGCTTCACCCGATCGCTCGCCCCTTCCCCCATTTCTCCCGTTCTCCTGTTCGGGTGCCAAAAGTCCATCACCTCCCCGTTCGCCTCCGGCGGGGAGTGGCCGTTCGATGGCCTCTCTGGTATCCTTGAAGCCATGCGCACTCCCCTTCTTTCGCCTGGTAACGGGCAACGCGGCGTGGCCGGCCGCGACGTGGTGCTCGGGGCGGGGCTCGCCATCCTGTTCGGGCTGGCCACCTGGGGCCTGCTGACCCTGCGGTCCGGTGAGGCCCCCGTCGCCCTGGCCGACGGCGGACCGGCCATCGCCCTGCCCAGGCCCGTGACTGAAGGCGGCCCGTCCCTGTCGGAAGCTCTCCTTCGCCGCCGCACGGTGCGGACCCTGGCCAGCGGGACGATCGCCCTGGCCGACCTTGGCCGCCTGTTGTGGGCCGCCCAGGGCGTGACCAGCCCCGACGGCTTCCGGACCGCCCCCTCCGCCGGGGGCCTCTTCCCCCTCGAACTGTTCGTGGTGGCCGCCGGGGTGGACGGCCTGCCGGCAGGCATCTACCGCTACCGCCCCGCCGGACACGCCTTACAGCGGGTCGGCGACGGCGATCCCCGCCCGGCCCTGGCCCACGCCGCCTGGGACCAGCCCTGGCTCGCCCAGGGTCCCGTCCTCGTGGTGATCGCCGGCGTCCAGGAGCGCACCGCCCGCAAATACGGGGAACGCGCCTTCCGCTACCTGTGCCTCGAAGCCGGCCACGCCGCGCAGAACCTTCTGCTGGCCGCCGCCGGCGACCGGATCCCCACCGCCCTGGTCGGGGCCTTCGACGACGCGCAGGTCCGTTCCCTGCTCGGACTGCCCGCCGACCACACCCCCCTCTATCTGATCCCCCTCGGTCCTCGCGCCGGCTGACCGCCGCTCGTGGCGGTTGCCGCCCCGGCGCGCCAGGTTCCGCCTCTCCCTCGTCCTCGTCGGCGGAAACCTTCGTCAGAGGCCGCTCGCGCCCCGGGGCGGCGTCACGATGGCCCGGGCCGGAAGCGGAGGAGCCAGGCGAGGGCGAGGGCGGCGAGGGCGCCCAGCAGCAGCCAGGGGCGGCCCGCCTCCCGGATGCGGGCCTTCACCATGACCCGGTCGCCGATCCGGAGGGGGGGAGGTCGCAGTTCCAGGCTGTGGCGGTCCCCGAACCGTGTGAACCGGTAGGGGAAGCCCGGGTCCGATTTTCCGGGCTTGGGGGAATAGTCGTCGAGCGCCTGGAAGATGTAGCCCGCGGGCAGGGCGATCACCAGCGAGAATGAGGCGATCGCGTGACCGGAGGTGTTGACAAAGGTGTGGGCAAGGCTGATGTCCCCGAAGGGAAGCGGCTTTTCCTTCCCGCCCGCGGCGATCTCCTCCCGCGTCCGGAACAGGTGCGGGGCGTCGAACCGCACGGTGAGGCTGGCGAAAGTGGCGTCGGCCGGGCCGGGAGGGGGGGCCGGCGGGGGTGCGGCGGCCGGTCCGGTGGCGCCGGCC
>CAZKPI010000396.1:0-5254 GCA_964554555.1 uncultured bacterium | reverse complement strand
ACGACTCCGGCCGGCCCGGCGGCCGGACCCCGGGGGGGCGCGCCGGCCGCCCCGGGACCCGGGAACGGGGGTCAGCCGGGCGGGGCCCGGGAACGGCCCCGTTCCTGGAAGAAGGCAGTGACACCGTGCTCCGCGAGAAGTCTGGTGCCGACCCGGGTTTTCGCCACGCCGTCGGCCAGCCGGTAGCTGAAGACCAGATGCCCCTCCCGGGTCTCCGCATCGAACTTCTGGAAACGGATGTTGGCGTGCGGCCGGATCTCGGGCTCCAGTTCGACCAGGTGCGACGAAATGAGAAAGAAGTGCTCCCTGAGGCCGGCGAGGCCGTTGATGACGACCTTCGAGCATTCGAACGCATCCAGCACGTTCGTCCCCTTGAAGATCTCGTCGATGATCACCATCAGCCGGAGCTTCCCCGTGCAGAACTGGAGAATCCGCTGGATCCGCACGACTTCCGCCATGAAACCACTGATGCCGAGCCGGATATCGTCGTGCATGCTCAGCTCGCAGAACAGGTAATCGATGGGGGAGACCGTCATCGAGGCCGCCGGGACCCCCATCCCGATATGCGCCAGGATGAGGGCAATCCCGACGGCCTTCATGAACGTCGACTTCCCGGCCATGTTCGGCCCGGTCAGGAACAGGAGGTTCCTCTCCTCATCGAGCAGGAAATCGTTCCGGACCGGCCGCGCCAGGAACAGGTGGAACAGCCCCCGGATGTCGATCCGCCGCCCCGGACCGTCGACGATCGCCGGAAAGACGAACCCATGCTCCCGCGTGGCGGCCGCCATCCCCAGATGGGCATCGAGCCGATAGATGATCGCCAGCATCTTCTGGAGGTTCTCCTTGTTCTGGATCCGCAGAAGGTAGTCGATCACGAAGACGTCAACCGTGGATGGATCCTCACCCCGGGGGGCCATCTTCTCGACATCGATGGCCTCATAGAGCCGGAAAAACCCGTCAACGACCGCTCTCAAGGCTGGCGGGCAGTTCTCATGCGCGCGGATGGCCCCGGCGAAGGTCCCGCACGCGCGAAGCGTCCGCAGGGTGTCCTGCACCCCCGCCCGGCAGAACTGGAACATCTCGGGAAACCGGAACCGGCAGATCAGCGACTGCAGGTGCCGGTTCCAGGCCAGCGGCAATTCGATGCCCGTGTAGTTCGACTCGAGGTACAACTCCAGGGCCCGGGCTTCCCGCGGCCCGATCGGCAAGACCAGTTCCGGGACGGCATCGTGGAAGAACCGCGTCATTTCCTGCAGGTCATGGGCCGAAAACTCCGGACCGTGGCCGTTCTTCACCAGGTCCTTGAGGTAGGCGGTGCCGCCGGCCGTCCGGCACCGGTCGACATACCGCAGGACGGGATGCCCGCCCTGCCGGCACTCGAACACTTCGAGATCGTTGAGGGTTTCCCGGTCGGTTCGCACGCTTCCCTCCGGGTCAGGCGCTCAGGTGTGGTCCTGGAGGAGCCGGTTCCAGGGCCGCCGCCCCGAACGCGTAGCGCAGTTCGACAAGCTGTCGGACCGCCTCGGCGCAGGCCAGGCGCAGGGGTTCGATCTGGTCGGCGCGGCTCCGGCGGCATTCCAGGGTGGCCTTCATCGCCCCGTGGGTGGCGGCGATGGTCTCCTTCAGCCGCTCGTCGAGATCGGATCCGAAGTGCAGAAAAGTCTGGTCAAGGCTTTGGAAGATCGGCCACCGGAGATTCTCGACGTTCTCGATCACCAGGTCCCGGAGCTGTTCCGCCATCCGCGCCAGCATCCGGGCCTTGAGGGCGGCGGCCGAGGAAAACCTGTCCAGGAACCCGCCCGCCAGGGAGCGGAGGCCCGCCCGCCACTTGTGGGTGACCCAGTAGGGCTGTTTGACCATCCGAAAGGCTTCGGCGCTTTCGGGGGCCTGGTACGGAATGTCGAACAGTTCGGCCGCCGTCCGCCGGATGACCCCGATCAGCTCGTCGGTCCGCGTCTGGAAGGGCCGCAGGGCCTGGGCCATCCTGGCCTCAAAGGTCTTGACCGCTTTCCCCGTCTCGTGTTCGAAGTAGCCGGGGATGGCCTGGGCCACCAATTCCCGCAGGGAATCCTCGTCGCCGCCGGCGCCGTTGGCCTTTTCCATCTCCTCCCGCACCAGGCTTTCGAGATAGGCGAAGGACCGCTTTCTCAAATCTTCAGCATACTCTTCCAGGAACTCGTGCATCCGGCGGTTGGTCCCCTTGAGGAGATCCTGGGCGATCAGCCGCTCCTGGTCGATCTCCTTCAGTTTCCCTTCGAAGGTCGCCAGCCGCCGCTCGAGTTCCTCGATGGAGATGGCCATCGCCCGCAGTCGCAGTTCGACCGACATGACCAGGTCGTCGGTCAGGGCCAGGGCTTTGCGGGCAATCGCCACGGCCAGGGCCCGGCTCTTCTCGGTGGCCAGGAAGTTGATCAGATACGCTTCCAGCCGTTCCAGCCCGCTTTCCTTCCACAGCCCCGGATCCTTCTCCAGGCGGCCTTTCAAGCCCCGGCGGGCGGACACCGGAAAAATCCCGGCGGGCGGGGTGAGACCTCCCTGGCTCTCCAGGACGCGGCCGAAGAATTCGAGCGCCGTGGCCCGTTCCGCCGGGTCCAGGTAATCGACCTTGTTCATGATGAAGCAGAGATGCGGCACCTTGGTCCGGACCTGCTTGAGGAACTCGATCTCGACCTCGGTGACGGGCGGATCAGCGGACACGATGAACAGGGCCGCGTCGCACTGCGAAAGGAAGTTCAGGGTCGCTTCGGTATTGTGGCGGAAGGTCGACCCGATCCCGGGGGTATCGATCAGCACCACGCCCTTCTGCAGGATGGCCGCGGGCAGGAAGACTTCGACGTGGGAGACGTTGAGATGGTTTTTCGGATTGCCGGTCTCGGTGACATACGCCGCGAGGAAATCATGGAGGGGCCCGTCGTCGGGGAAGGCCCGATCCTCGGGCGGCTTGGTGTCGGAGAAGGTGATGCGGGCCCGCCGCTGGGCACTCCAGGACAGAAACGTGGGAATGGCGGTCAGGGGCACCACGGACGTGGCCAGGACTTCCGCGCCGAGCAGGGCATTCAGCAGGGTGCTCTTTCCCCGCTTGAACTGGCCAAGGACGGCCAGGTGGAACCGCCCTTCCAGAAGCCGGCCCTTCAATTCCTCGAATTTCGGAACGTAGGAGGATTGCTCGGGCCCGAGCGTCTTCAGGACGGCCACCGCCGACTCCAGCAGGGGCGGCAGGTTTTCCATGGGGGTTTTCTCGTTTGCCTTTTCGCTCATGGTCATCAGGGGCTCCTATCAAAACCGGGGGGATGAAGGCGAGGGTTCACGGAAGAGGGAACATGGCGGGAAAGAACAGGAACACCACCACGGCGAGCGCGGTGAAGAAGAGACCGGCCACGAGTCCAAACTCGAGGGCGATACGCCAGGTTTTCCGGGAGTCGGGGAAATGGTGCTCATATTCCCCGAAGGAGATGAGGAAGGCGCACAGACCGGCGATGAGCCCGAAGAAGAGAGAGACGGCAAGAATGACCACATGGGTTTCCTCCTCATTCCTTCAGCCGGCCACGAGCGCCTGCAAAGCCCTGAACAAACGCCGAAACGGGCCGAACCGCCGCCGCGTTTTCACTGGTACCGGCTCAGGGTGGATCTGATGGAATTTCCTGGCGGCCCGTTGCCAGGCGTCCTTTTCCGGCCCGAAGGGGATTTCGTTGCGATAGTCGGTCTTGGCGGCGAACAGCCCCAGTTCATCGGCGAGACGGGAAAACTTCGCCGATTCCTGGGCCATCAGCCAGGCGCGGACCTGGGGTTCCTCGATCATGGCCAGGCAAAGCCGCACATGCTGGAGGCACAGGCCGAAGGACTGGCGATACCGCTCGGCAACATCGGCCTCCGGCAGATGATCGATCAGCTCGCGGAGGTGGGCCTGCTCGCTCTGTTCGGCCTGGAGACGGAACGGGCAGGGACCCCCGGGAACGAGTTCGTCATCGCCAGCCGACAGGCGCCCCGCCACGGCGCGCGCCACCCCGGCATAGATGAGGCTCATGCCAAGAGCATCCCCTCTTTCCAGGGCCAAGGCCAAGGCATCGGAAGACAGGCCGAAGGAGCGCTGGAGGGTCACGTTCAGTTCGTGGTCCGTGGCCTTCTCGTAGAAGAGGTCGTCGATCCGCTTGCGCATGTCTTTCTTCCAGAGGAAGCAGACCGGGCAATCCTGCACTTCCGGCGCCAGGGCATCCCAGAGTCGGAAAAAGGAAAGGTGGCGGAACACGTTCGGCCGGGGGGTTCCCGGTCCGCCGGGGGCGGGATCCGGCGCCCTGGTGACGGCACGGCTGGCGGAAGGAGTCATCGGGCCCACGCTCCCAGGATGATGTTCTTGATCTCGTTTTCCTTCATCCTGAACGGGGTCAGGCCGACGTCGATGGTCCTGGGGCAGGAAGGGAATTTCATCAGCCGTTCCCGGTCGCGAGGGGTCAGCCACGGAGGGTTGCCACCAGGCGTTTTGGATTCCGCAACAGGGCCAGGGCATCGAGGATCGTGGGACAAACGAGATGGGCCGCCAGCACCGCTTCGCGGGAAGCCCCCTCCGCCTGGATGACGGCAATGCCCAGGTCGGCTTCGGCCAACATGAGGCGGTCGTTCCGGCCATTGCCGATGGCGACGACATGGGCCGCATCGAGAGCCCGAACCATCTGCCGCTTGATCTCGGCCTGTTCCCCCGCTTCGAGAATGGCCAGGGTGGCTTTCACGTTCTTCAACTGGGTTTGCGCCAGGCCGAAGGTGTCCGCGGTCAGGACGCGGATGGCCAGATGCCGGGAAAGTTCGTTGAGGGCCTCCTCCACACCCGGCAGAAGGAGGCCATCGACCGCCAGGGTGCCGTTGTAATCCAGGACAAGATGATGAAGGATCAGGGGCTTGAACCCCGGCACAACGATGTCGATCATGGGTCAGGCTTTCCTGAAGGCCTTCGGCATGAACCTTCTCCTTGTCATTCCGCTCCGGACGCCAGGACGTCGCGGCGAACAAAAAACTCCTGCTGGTCGGCGACAGCCAACCGGCAGGAGTCATCAGCTTGGGCAAGCAATTATCGGGGGACTCCATCCCCCTTTTCCAGGGGAATTCTACCAGATTCCCCCACCCACGGCCAGGAAAAAGTGAACAAAGGCGCCGGCTGTTCACTTCGGCTGGCCGGCGGGCCGGCATCGGTGTTTGTCTGAAGCATGCGGGAAGGCGGCTTGATCAGGCAGGCCTGCCGGGAAGGGAAGGCCAGGCGGCCGGC
>CAZKPI010000395.1:4598-5285 GCA_964554555.1 uncultured bacterium | reverse complement strand
GGAAGGAGGGTTCCGGAGAGGGTCCAGGAGCGGGCGCGGTCGATGCGGACGCTCTGGAAGGTGCCGACCATGGAGGGGGGCGCGGCGCAGTCGACGGCGCGGCCGGTGCGGGTCTTCCCCAGCAGGTGACCCGGGGTGCGCTCGGAGGGCCCTTCCAACAGGACTTCGAGGGTGCGGCCGACGAGGGACTGGCTTTCCTCCCAGGCGATGCGGTTCTGCACCTCGATGAGGCGGGCGAGCCGGTGTTTGCGCTCCTCTTCGGGCAGGAGGCCGGGGAGCCTGGCGGCCCTCGTGCCCGGGCGGGGGGAATAATAGTACATGTAGGCCGATTCGAAACGGACCTCCCGGACGAGGGAGAGGGTCTCTTCAAATTCGGCCTCGGTTTCGGAGGGGAAACCGCAGATCAGGTCGGTCGTCAGGCTGGCGGCGGGGACAGCCCGGCGGACGCGGGCGACGAGGTCGAGGTAGTGGCGGCGGGTGTAGCCGCGGTTCATCAGGGCCAGGATGCGGTCGGAACCGGCCTGGACGGGCAGGTGGAACTGCTCGCAGACTTTGTCGAGACGGGCGAGGCGGTCGATGGCGGCCCCGGAGAAGTCGCGCGGGTGGGAGGTCAGGAAGCGGATCCAGCGCAGGCCGGAGAGGTCCTGGAGGCGCTCGAGGAGGGAAACGAATCCTTCCTCCAGGCCG
>CAZKPI010000395.1:2231-4588 GCA_964554555.1 uncultured bacterium | reverse complement strand
AGGCGTTGACGTTCTGGCCGAGGAGGGTGATCTCGCGCACCCCGCGTCCGACCAGGTCGGCGACGAACCCGAGGACCTCCTCGGGGGCGCGGGAGACCTCGGGGCCGCGCACCGACGGCACGATGCAGTAGGAGCAGAAGTTGGTACAGCCGCGGATGATGTTGACAAAAGCCGAGAAGGGGCGGTCGAGGACGATGCCGTCGGCCTGTTCCCCGGCGAACCCGCCGCGGGTCTCGAACCCGCCGGTGGCGGGGGCATGGCGCGCCTTGTCGAGCAGGTCGGGCAGGGTCTCGATGTCGTTGGGGCCGAAGACGAGGTCGACGAGGGGAAGGAGCGACAGCAGGGTGCCCTGGTGTTCCTGGGCCATACAGCCGGCGACGCCCAGCAGGAGCCCCGGGCGGCGGCGCTTGAGGGCGGTGAGGGCCTGGACCCGGCTGATCAGGCGCTGTTCGGCGTGCTGGCGGACACAGCAGGTGTTGAACAGGATGAGGTCGGCCTCTTCCTCCTCGGCGGTTTCGGCATAGCCGAGGCCGGTCAGGATGCCGCGGATGCGCTGGGCATCCGCCTGGTTCATCTGACACCCGAAGGTGGTGAGCAGAAAGCGCATGGCGGGCATTCTAGCACGCCCGTGGTGCCGGGGCGAGGGCGGCGGGGCTGGTCAACGCGGCCGGGTCCGGAAACGACAGGGATCTGCTCAAACGCTTGCCGAAGGGGCTTTGCCCCTTCCACCCCGCCAGGGCCATTGGCCCTGGACCCTTTCTTGTGGTGGAGAGAACCCGACGCGTTCCCCTCGCGGAAGCCTCGCTTTGCGGTCCGTCAGCTGCCGAACGGACCATGGAAAAAAAGAAGGAGACCCGGGGGGGCCGGATCTCCGAGAGGGTTTTCTGAAAAAAAAGGGGGGGGGTGAAGCGTTGGCGCCGGCGTCAACTGCCCGACGCGACCGTGTGGAAATCCTCGAGGGCGCCGGGCCCGATGGTGTAGATGGCGTTGTGGGTGTTGGCATCGGCGTCATCGGCGCCGCATCCGATCGAGAAGGCTGGGAGCAGGAGCAGGGAGAGGGTGACGATCATCCAGGTGAGCCGACGGGCGAACATCGCTGCATTTTCCTCCGGTCGTGAAGTGTTCCCGTTTCCTTTCGGCAGGTCGCGCGGATTTCTTAACGGGCCGTCGGTCGTTGACCCCGTGGGCGGCCACCCCTATACTGAAGCGGCGGGCCAGCCCGCACGCAAACATCTCCGGGAGGCGGTCATGACGAATCCAGTTGCCGGCGCGGCCGGATGCCAACCCTGTTCCCCCAAGACGATGGCGGACCTGATGGCGGATCTCGGCCTGCGGGAGGGCGAGGCGGAAGCCTTCGGCCCGCTCAAGGCCAAGGTGTCCCTCGCGGTGCTCGACCGCATCGCCGGCCATCCGACGGGGAAGCTGGTGCTGGTCTCGGCGATGACCCCGACGCCGGCCGGCGAGGGGAAGACGACGGTTACCATCGGGCTGGCCGACGCCTTCCGGTCGCTGGGGCGCAAGGCGATCGTCTGCCTGCGCGAGCCGTCGATGGGGCCGGTGTTTGGCGTGAAGGGCGGAGCGACGGGGGGCGGCAAGGCCCGGGTGATCCCGGCCGACGACATCAACCTGCATTTCACCGGGGACATCCACGCGGTGACCTCGGCCCACAACCTGCTGGCGGCACTGGTTTCGAACCACATCTTCCAGGGGAACGCCCTGCGGCTCGATCCGCGGCGGCGGTCCTTCCGGCGGGTGCTCGACATGAACGACCGGGCCCTGCGCTACGTGGTGGCGGGGCTGGGCGGGCCGGCCAACGGGATTCCCTACGAGACGGGGTTCGACATCACAGCCAGTTCCGAGGTGATGGCGATTTTGTGCCTGTCGCGCAGTATCGGGGAACTGAAGGACCGGCTGGGCAACATCCTGATGGGGTTCAATGTCGACGGCGAGCCGGTCTACGCGCGCCAGCTGAAGGCGCACGGGGCGATGGCCGCCCTCCTGCGCGACGCGATCAAGCCGAACCTCGTGCAGACGATGTGCGGAACGCCCGCTTTCGTCCATGGGGGGCCGTTCGCCAACATGGCCCACGGGTGCAACAGCCTGACCGCAACCATGATGGCCCTGCGGCTGGGCGAGGTGGTCTGCACCGAGGCGGGCTTCGGCACCGACCTGGGCGCCGAGAAGTTCTTCGACATCAAGTGCCGGGCCGGGAACCTGCGGCCCGACGCGGCGGTGGTGGTGGGCACGATCCGGGCGATGAAACTGCACGGCGGCGTTCCCCTGGCCCAGCTTGACCAGGACCGGATGCCCGAACTGCAGAAGGGGTTCGAGAACCTGGCCAAGCACATCGAGAACAT
>CAZKPI010000395.1:0-2185 GCA_964554555.1 uncultured bacterium | reverse complement strand
GCCGGCGACCGCGACGCCGAGCTGAACTGGGTGGTCGAGACGGTGGGGCGGCTGGGGGTGCCGGTGGAGATCGTCGAAGTGTACGAGAAGGGGGCGGCCGGCGGCCAGGCGCTGGCGCGGCGGCTGGAGCAGGTGATGGCCGGGCCGCCGTCGCGGTTCGAGTTCCTCTACCCCCTGGACATGCCGCTCGACGAGAAGATGAACGTCATCGCCCGGTGCTGTTACGGGGCGAGCGGGGCGGTTCTGCTGAAAGCGGCCCGGGAACGGCTGGCCCTCTACGAGAAACTCGGGTACCGGAAACTGCCGGTCTGCATCGCCAAGACGCAGTCGTCGCTGACCGACGTGCCGGGCGTGACGGGGCGGCCCAGCGGGTTCAAGATCACCATCCGCGAGGTGCGGCTGTCGGCGGGGGCGGGGTTCGTGGTGGCCATCGCCGGCGAGATCATGACGATGCCGGGTCTGCCGCCGGTCCCGTCAGCCGAGCGGATCGACATCGACGACCAGGGGGTCATCACCGGCCTGGGATGAGCGGGCGCGAGGGCGGGGAGCCTTTGCGAGCCGGGGGCCGGCGGTCCTCCTCCCTTCTCCCGCCGGTCTGTCCTCAATAGGCCTTGACCAGACGGCATCCGGGGAAGTAGTGACGCAGGATGCGGTCGAAGGGCCAGCCGGCGCGGGCCAGATACTGGGCGCCGGTCTGGCACATGCCGACGCCGTGGCCCCAGCCGGCCCCGGTGAACTCGCCGCCGGTGATGAAGCCGGCGGGGCCGCGTTGCCAGGTCACCACGAAGCAGGCACTGCGCAGGCCGCCGAACAGCTGGCGGATCTTCAGTTCCTTCATGACGGTTTTGGTTCCGGACTCACCATGCAGGGCGATTTTGTACAAACGTCCTGAAGGGCCGCGGGCGAAGTCGGTGACCTCGCGGATGCGGCCGACCCCGGCGGCGGCCTCGACCTTCTGCCAGTCGGCGCCTTCCACCTTCTTGGTCCAGCGGAACTTGTCGCCGCCCTCGACGGTCGGGTCCTGGCAGTAGGAGGGGGGCGGCTGGCGGATGTAGCTGGCGACCCCTGCTTCGGTGGTCAGGTCGAGGGCTGGGGGGCGGGGGCCGTCCCAGACTCCCGCCAGGTGCGGGTCGGGCGGGGAGGTCCAGACCAGGTCGTTGCGGTCGGTGTGGCCGCCGCAGTTGGCCGCGTAGACCGCGTCGAGGATGCCGCCGTCGGTCGTCTGCAGGAGCAGGCCGCGGGTGGGGGCGATGACGCGGGCGATGGCGTCGGACAACGCGCTGTCACCCGAATAGACCTGGCAGTGCTGTTCCGAGCAGAAGTCGAAGCCCTCCTTGAGGTGGCGCAGGCCCATCTTGGACAGGATCTCGCCGCGGGCGGCGACGGCCTGGGCCTGGATGGCGCCTGGCGCGGCTTTGGAGGAGATCTCGGAGGGAACCACGCCGGCCAGAATATGCTCGAGGTCGGTGGTCAGGATGGCGTCGAGGGCATCCTGCGCGCCCCAGGACACGGAGACGCGGCCGCGGAAGGTGCGGTCGGCCCAGCCGTGCCAGCTGTAGCCGCGGGCGTGTTCGACCTTGCGCAGGACGAGGTCGCCGGCGGGGTTGAGGACCAGGGGGCCGGTGCCGCGGGCGAGGCGGCGGCCGTTGACCGAGAGGGTCAGGGGGCCCTGGGCGAGGCGGAGGACCTCCTCGAAGATCCAGCTCGACTGGCCGCCGTTGGCCAGCGCGTCGACGAGTTTCTGGGCGGCCTCGCGGTTGTCGAAGAGGCCGACGCCGATGTAGACGACGCGGCCATCCCAGGACGGCGACTGGCTTCCGGCCTGAAAGGTGTGGATGGCCCGTCCGGTGGCGCGCCATTTCGCCAGGGCGGCGGTGACCTTCTCGGGTTCGCGCATGGCCACCGACTCGACGATGACGTGGAAACGCTTGCGGGCGCGGGCCTGGAGCTGGCCGGTCACCTCGCACCGGTCGCGGCGCCCGAGGCGGCCGGTCTGGCCGGACAGGGACCAGGAGCCGCCCTTGGGCATCTGGAAGGTCATCGCCTTGGGATACTCGGCCACCTTGATCTTGAGGATGGGGGTTCCCGCGGCGACGGGGGCCGTGGTCCCGGCGAGGCAAGCCGCGGCCAGCAGGAGGATGGCGGCGAGGCGGCAACGGAGGCGGGGGGACAGCGGGGAGGGGTT
>CAZKPI010000394.1:0-5285 GCA_964554555.1 uncultured bacterium | reverse complement strand
GCACCCGCACTACTCGGCCACCGGCGCCGCCTACCGGCGGGGCAACCGGTTCTTCGACGTGCGGCCGATCGTCGAACGACAGCTCACCGCCGCGGTGCAGAACGTCCTCGATTACTGGCTGGGGGCCCTGCGGGCGGCCGGGCAACCCATCGACGCCGTTCCCGCGGCCGGCCTGCGGCAGTCGCAGGACACCCTTCCGCCCGGCCAGGCCGCCGCGCCCCGGCCGGCCGGCACCCCCGCGCCGGCGGGCAGTCCCACGCTGGCCATCGACCTCAACACCGCCATCCTCGAGAACCGCCCGTTCAAGACCATCTACGACCTGGCAAAGATCCAGAGCTACGGGCGCAAGCTCTTCGACGTCAAGCTGATCGAGCGCATCTCCGACCGCATCCGGGTTGGCCAGTAGGCCGCCCCCGGCCGGGGAAAAACATGGCAAGGTGGCGGGCCTTTTTGGTAGAATGGCCCCCAGAACCGATGGGAGGGGAACCGTGCCCGAAGACTTTATCTCCTACTTCAGTCCCGAGCTGGTCGACGAGGTCATCGAACGCTGTCGGATCCTGATCGCCGCCAGCCCTGAGCAACCGAAGTATCACCGCGATCTCGGCCACGCCCTGTTCAAAAAGGGCCAGTACCCCGAGGCGCTCGCCGCCTTCACCCGCGCCGGCCAGCTCGACCCGGCCGACACCTCGCTCCAGCTGGCCATCGGCCGCTGTCATGAACTGCTCGGCCAGCTCGACGAGGCGCTGGCCGCCTTTGAAAACGCCCGCCAGCAGAAGCCCGACTGGCCCGACACCCATTTCTGGGTCGGCAAGATCCACTTCGCCGCCGGCCGCCTGGGCGAAGCCCACGCCTGCCTCGACGAGTGCCACAAGCGCAACGAGCGGTTCCGCGACGCCCTCTACGTGCACGCCCTCCTGCACGAACAGGAGGGCCGGCTGGCCGAGGCCATCTCCCTGCTCAAGAAGATCATCGCCCTGCCGCCCCTTCCCCAGCGCTCGCAGAACCCCTTCCCCTACGAAATGGAAACCCTGTTCGACGACCCCGTCCTGCTCGACGAAAGCATCCGCCAGATGGAAGCCTTCATCCGCGTCCAGCCCGGGTTCGCCGACCTCCACTTCAAGCTCGGCATGGCCTACCGGCGCAAGGGGCTGAAGGAGAAATCAATGGCCTCCTTCAAGAAGGCCCTGCAGATCAACCCCCAGTTCCACCAGGCCAGGCATTATTACTGGCACTGGGACGACGACCAGCGCCCGGACGCGGGGTGAGGCCCGTCCATGATCCGCAAGCGACTCGGTGACGCCCTCGTCGACTCTGGCCTGATCAACCAGGAACAGCTCAAGGAAGCCCTCGCCAAGCAGAAGGAAATGGGCAAGCGCCTCGGGAAGGTGCTGACCGAACTCAAGTTCTGCACCGACGAATCGATCGCCCAGGCCCTCGCCGGCCAGCTCGGCATCCCCTTCATCCAGATGGAGGAGGTGGTCATCCCCCCCGAGGTTCTCAAGCTCATTCCCGAAACCATCGTCCGCAGTCACACCCTGATGCCGGTCGCCCGCAAGGGGAAGAACCTCACCGTGGCCATGGCCGACCCGCTCGACGCCTTCATCGTCGACGAGATCCGCTACCAGACCAACCTGGAGGTCGAGGAGGCGATCGCCCCCGAGTCCCACATCCTCAACGCCATCCGCCGCTACTACGGCGCCGAGGATGTCTCGCAGGCCCTCAAGACCATCAAGCGCGACGCCATCCTCGAGGGCATCCACACCGCCGGACTGGCCACCGACGTCTCGGCCTTCGACCTGATGGCCACCGACGAGGCCGCCGTCGTCAACTTCGTCAGCCAGCTGATCCGGCAGGCCATCAACGAGAAGGCCTCCGACATCCACCTCGAGCCCGAGGAGGACCACCTGCGGGTGCGCTTCCGCGTCGACGGCGTGCTGAACGAGCTGGTGCGGGTGCCCAAGGCCAACCAGGCCGAGATCATCTCCCGCGTCAAGATCATGGCCGAAATGGACATCTCCGAGAAACGCCTGCCCCAGGACGGCCGCATCCGCGCCAAGCTCACCGACAAGAACGTCGATCTGCGCGTCAGCTCCCTGCCCGTCGTCTGGGGCGAGAAGATCGTCATCCGCGTCCTCGACAAGAGCGCCCTCAACCTGACCCTCCGCGATGTCGGCTTCGAGGAGGACCTGCTGGCCCGCTTCGAAAACGCCGTCAAACAGCCCAACGGCATCATCCTGCTGAACGGCCCCACCGGCAGCGGCAAGACCTCGACCCTGTACGCCGCGCTCAACTACATCATCTCCCCCCGCATCAACATCAGCACCGCCGAAGACCCGGTCGAAATGCAGGTGCGGGGCATCAATCAGGTCCATGTCAAGACCGACATCGGCCTCACCTTCGCCCGCACCCTGCGCTCGCTGATGCGCCAGGACCCCAACGTCATCATGGTCGGCGAGATCCGCGACCAGGAGACCGCCCAGATCGCCGTCGAGGCCGCCATGACCGGTCACCTGGTGCTGTCGACCCTGCACACCAACGACGCCCCCTCGACCATCGGCCGCCTCATTGACCTCCAGGTCGAACCCTACCTCATCGCCTCGACCCTGCTGGCCGCCCTGGCCCAACGCCTGGTCCGCCGCATCTGCATCAAATGCCGCCAGCCGCACACCCCCTCCCCCGATGAGCTGGCCGACCTGCAGATGGACAAGCTGGGCATCACCACCCCGCCGCCGTTCTTCCGGGGCAAGGGCTGTACCCAGTGCAACACCAGCGGCTACAAGGGCCGCACCGCCATCCACGAGATGATGACCCTCCACGACGCCGTCCGCCGCATGGTCACCGCCAAGGCCACCGCCGCCGAGATCCGCAAGGCGGCCATCGAGCACGGCATGGTCCCTCTGCGCAAATGCGGCATCATCAAAGCCGGCCGCGGCATCACCACCATCGAGGAAGTCCTGCGGGTCACCAAGAGCGAGGAGATCTGACCCCGTGCCGACCTTCACCTACAACGGCATCGACGGCACCGGCAAGTTCGTCACCGGCGACGAGTCGGGGGAGTCCCAGGCCGAGGTCGTCACCCGCCTCAGCTCGATCGGCATCTCGGTGACCTCCATCGAGGTGAAGGCCGGCCCCTCCTTCAAGGTCGACCTCATGCGGTTCTTCCGCTGGGTGTCCGCCCAGGAGCTCAAGTTCTTCTACGTCAACCTCGCCACCCTGATCGATGCCGGCTGTTCCCTGCGCGCCAGCCTCGCCTCGCTCGCCGACCAGGCCGAGAACCCCGTCTTCAAATCCATCCTCGCCGACATCAACGCCCAGATCGCCAGCGGCAAATCCTTCTCCGAAGCCCTGGGAAACCATCCCGACGTCTTCAGCCAGCTGTTCGTCAGCCTGGTCAAGGCCGGCGAGGAGGGCGGCATGCTCGACCAGATCCTCCTGCGCTATGCCGCCTACACCGAGAACCAGGAGAAGACGATGAGCCGAGTCCGCAGTGCCCTCGTCCTGCCCGCCATCGTCCTGGTCGTCGCCATCGGGGTCGTCATCGGCCTGCTCACCTACGTCTTCCCCACCTTCATGCAGCTCTTCCAGGGCAAGGAAGACCAACTGCCCGCCCCCACCAAGTTCGTCATGGCCATCTCGGACTTCATCCGCTTCCAGTGGCCGATGCTGTTCGGCGGCCTCTTCACGGGGGGAGTCGCCTTCTGGCTCTTTTTGCGCACCCGCATCGGCTGGCGCATCTTCTCCTGGGTCGAACTGCGCATGCCCCTCTTCGGCACCCTGTTCCGCAAGATCTACATCGCCCGGTTCTCCCACACCCTCGGGGCCCTGGTCAAAGGGGGGGTGCCCGCCCTGCGGGCCCTGCGCATCACCGGCGGGACCATCCCCAACGACTACGTGAAAGACGTGATCGACCAGATCCACAACAGCGTCGAACGCGGCGGCAGTTACACCGCCCCCATGCACCTGAACAAGTTCCTGTTCCCCAGCATGGTCACCCTGATGATCAGCGTGGGCGAAACCACCGGCAAGATGGACTACATGCTGCAGAAGGTCGGCGACTATTTCGACGCCGAGGTGCAGGAGACCATCGGCGCCGTCCTGTCGGCCATCGAGCCGATCCTGACCGTCGTCATGGGCGTCATCGTCCTCACCATCGCCCTGTCGATGTTCCTCCCCCTGTTCAACATCACCAAGCTGATGAAGTAGGCGTTTCCCCCTAAACAATTCCCCGCAACCTGACGAAGAATTGCCCTGACCTCGCAGGCATCTTGCCGGGAGAATTGCCATGAATTCTGGAAGGAAGCAGTTCCTGGTCGGCGCCCTGGCCGGCTTGTTGCTGATCGCGCTCACCCTCGACGGCCGCGCCCTCGTCGCCGCCGTCAGCCAGACCCTGGCCCTCCACCAGATGCCGGAGGAGATCCGCCAGGGCTACGACCTGGAGCTCCTCCCGCCCAGCGCTTTCACCGTGGATGCCTGGAAGGAGGAGATCCCCAGCCGCGATTTCGACCTGGCAGTCCAGAAGACCCTCCAGCTCCTGGGCTCCCCCGTCGCCGCCCGCCTGACCGACCTGGTCGAGGCCGGCATCCTGCCCCGGAAGGGGAACCGGGCCATCATCCTGCGCCGCGAGGCCTTCGAAACCGTCTTCCGCGCCGTCATCCACCTCTGGAACGAAGGCCTCCTGCCCCCCCCAACCGTTTCCGGCAGTCGCCGCCGGTTCGGCGACTATACCCCGCCCCAGGCCTACCGCCAGGCGATGGCCTTCCTCTATGACGCCCAGGTGGTGCGCGGCTACGAAGACGGCCGCCTGCGGGTCCGGCGCCCCCTCACCAACCGTGACTGCATCTTCCTGCTGAGCCGCTTCTACCGCGCCGCCGCCGGCTCCGGAACCGCCGCCCGGCCCGAACCGGCCGGGGTCGCCTTCCTCGACCTGTCGACCGAGAGCTGGCTGACCGAACCCATCCGCCGCCTCGACGCCGCCGGCGCCTTCGCCTTCACCCGCCTCGGCCCCCGCCTGGCCGGCGAACGTCCCATGTCCCTGGCCGATGCCGCCGGCATGGTCAGCGGCATTCTCGCCCGCTTCGACCGGTCGGCCAGCCTCGCCGCCATCCAGGAGATCGTCAGTGAAGGCGCCCCCGTCCGCAGTACCACCCGCGGCCAGCTGGCCCGCCTGGGCGCCATCCTCGGCGCCGCCTTCACCCCCGGCGACCTCGCCGGCGACTTCCCCTACATCGACCTGCCCCCCGACTCCCCCGAAGGGAAGGCCCTGCGCCAGATGTCAGGCCTCGGCA
>CAZKPI010000393.1:3977-5289 GCA_964554555.1 uncultured bacterium | reverse complement strand
GGCCGGCGATGGCCTCGACCAGTTCCTTCTGACCGTTGCCCGAAACCCCGGCGATGCCGACGATCTCGCGGGCATGGACGGTCAGCGACAGGTCGCGCACGGCGGGCTGGCCCATGGGGCCCAGGATGGTCAGGTGCTCGACCTCCAGGATGGGATCGCCGGGGAAGAGGGGCTTCTTGTCGAGGTGGAAAGCGACGGCGCGGCCGACCATGCAGGCGGCGAGCTCCTCCTTGGTGGTGGCGGCGGTGGTGAGGGTGCCCACGGCCCGGCCCTGGCGCAGGACCTGGATGCGGTCGGTGGCGCGCATGATCTCGTCGAGCTTGTGGGTGATGAAGATGATGGCGTGGCCCTCCTGCCGCATGCGGGCGAGGATGGCGAACAGGTCGTCGGCCTCCCGCGGGGTGAGGACGGAGGTGGGTTCATCGAGGACCAGCAGGTCGGCCCCCCCCAGCAGGGCCTTGAGGATCTCGACACGCTGCTGCTGGCCGGCCGACAGTTCCCAGACGAAGGCGTCGGGGTCGACCTGCAGGCCGTAGCGTTCGGCGAACCCGGCGAGCCGGTCGCGCACCGGGGCGGTGGGGCGCAGGAAGGGGACGTCGGGCAGGGCGAGAGCGAGGTTCTCGGCCACGGTGTGGGTGGGAATGAGCATGAAATGCTGGTGGACCATCCCGATGCCGAGCCGCATGGCCTCCCGGGGCGAGGTGATGCGGACGCGGGCGCCGTTGATCCGGATCTCGCCCCCGTCGGGAGGATACAGGCCGAACAGCACGTTCATCAGCGTGCTCTTCCCGGCCCCGTTCTCCCCGAGCAGGCCGAGCACCTCGCCGCCGCGCACGGTCAGGTTGATGCCGTCGTTGGCGACGATGCCCGGAAACTCCTTCCGGATCTGGATCATCTCCAGCAGGTCGATCCGGGCGGTCACGGGCGCCCTCCTGAACCTGGTACACATGGCCGGATCATGTCATAGCCTCCGGGGTCCCGGACGGAGCGGTTCACCCGTTCGTCCGCGGGCCGGCGCCGGGACGGCCGGCGGCGGGCGGTCCGGGGTCCCGGCCGGGGGATGGGGGATCATTTGGGGACACTGCCTTCGACGTTGTCGACATACCAGTCGATGGTCCAGAGCTGGTCGTGGGTGCCGCGCTCGCCGGCCTTGATGCGTTCCTGGCCGGTGTTGTCCTTGATGGGGCCGGTGAAGGGATCGAAGGAAACGGGGGCGTCGGTCATCTGCTCCTGCCGCATCGCGACCAGGTCGAAGATGGTGGTCTTGCCGAGGACCGGGTCGGTGTGTTCGAGCTTCTTGAGCACATCGACG
>CAZKPI010000393.1:0-3954 GCA_964554555.1 uncultured bacterium | reverse complement strand
GATCAGGGCGGCGCCTTCCTTCATCAGCCACCAATAGTCGCGGCCCTCGAATTTCCCGTCGCGGATGGCGGTCAGGATCGTCTCATACATCCCCGTCCAGTTGACGAGCTGGCCTGAGACGGCCGAGTTTGGTCCGAACCGGCCCATCGGGCTGTAATGGGAGAAGGTGTAGACCGGTTTTCCCTTGGCGGTGTGCTCCTCACCGACCTGGATGACGGCGGGGGAATCCTCGGTGAAGGCGAGAGCGTCGCACCCTTCCGCGACCAGGGCTTCGGCCGCCTCGCGGCACTTGGCGGGATCGTACCAGGAATACAGCCACTTGACCATGACTTTGGCCTTGGGGTTGGTCTCCTTGATGCCCAGGGCGAAGGCGTTGATGTGGCGGACCACCTCGGGGATGGGGTGGGCGCCGACATACCCGATCTTCCCGCTCTTGGAGAGGGCGCCCGCCATGAGGCCGTTCAGATAGTAGGTCTGGTACAGCTCGGCGAAATAGGTGCCGAGGTTCTTGGCTTGTTTGTAGCCGGAACAGTGCATGAACAGCTTGTCGGGATACCGCTGGGCGGCGGCCACGGTGTCGTTCATGTAGCCGAAGCTCGTGGTGAAAACCACGTCGCAGTTCTCCTCGGCGATCAGCCGGTCGATGACCCGCGCGGCATCGGCTTCGGGAACGGACTCCACGAACGTGGTCTCGAGCCAGGGGAACTTCCTGACCAGGATCTGGCGTGACTGCTCGTGGGCGTTGGTCCAGCCGTAGTCGCCGATGGGGCCGACGTAGACGAAGCCGGCCTTCAGTTTCTTCGGCGGGGCGGCGGCGGGATCCTGGGCCAGGGCGGGAACAGCGGCCGTGAGCAGGGCGGCGAGAGCCAGGCAAGAGACGATGCGGAGCACGGTTCGCATGGAGACCTCCCGAAAGGAATTCTGTGTTCCCTGAAATGTAAGGGGATACTCTCGAAATTTCAACCCGCCAATGCTCTCCGGGGTCTTTGCCTGCCCTCGACCCTTCGTTTGCTCCGTCCCGGGCGGGGCGGACAGGGAGACGGCCTTTGCGGCGGGCGGAGGCGGCGGAGGCCGTCGGGACGGATGGCGGCCGGGCTGGCCCGGCGATCATGGGGCTGTTCCCCGGAGCGGTGGAGGAAGGGCCGGGAGTTCACCCGGTTGGCGTTCGCCCTGGCGTTTCATCATGTGGTTGACACCAGACGGATTCCCCTCTAGTGTACGAAAAGAGAGATCGCCAAGAGAGGGCATTCCCCACATGCAAACCGTCGTTGCCCATTCCTGCCACCCGGACGGCCGGGCGGCGGTTGGTGAGGTGCAGGCGGCCTGGGCCTCCCACCAAGCACCCCTGCCGCACCTGCTGTTCTTCCATGCCTCCGAAGAGTACGATGGGCCTGAGCTGATGGAGGAGATGACCCGGTTCTTTCCTGGGGTGCCGCTCCACGGCGGGACCTCCTGCCAGGGAATCATGACTCACCAGGGGGCCCGGCCGGGCGGGGGGAAATGCCTCGGCCTGCTGGCCCTGACGGATCCTGACGGCGCCTATGGGGTCGGGGTGGCCCCGCTGACCGGCGATCCCCGGAGGGCCGCCAGCCGGGCTGCCCAGGAGGCCCTTCGTCAGGCCGGCCGGGAAGGGGAGATGCCGACCATGGTCTGGCTCACCAGTGCTCCCGGCCGCGAGGAGGAGATCCTGGCGGGGCTCGAGGATCTGTTCGGTCCGGAGGTGCCCGTCGGGGGGGGCAGTTCCGCGGACAATGGGGCGGCCGGCCGGTGGCGGCAGTTCGCCAACGGCCGCGTCTACGACGATGCGGTCGTTGTGGCGGTGCTGTTCGCTCCCGGGCGCATCGGCTTTTCCTTCCACAGCGGGTATGACCCGACGACGAAGAAGGCCGTCATCACCAGGGGGGAGGGGCGCACCATCCGGGAACTGGACGGCCGGCCGGCGGCCGAGGTCTACAACGCCGGGACCGGCGGGGGGCTGGCCGATCTGTGCCCCGCGGGGGGAAGTCTCCTCCTGCGCACGACCCTTCAGCCCCTCGGGCGGGTGGCTGGCAGTATCGGCGGCATTCCCTACTTCCAGTTGTCGCATCCTGAACGGATGACCGCCGAAGGGGCGCTGGCCCTCTTCACCCGGGTGGAACCCGGGCAGGAGGTCTTTTTGATGCAGGGCAGTCAGGAAAGCCTGGTCAAGCGGGCGGGCCGGGTGGCCCGGTCCGCTGTCCAATCACTGGGGTGCCGGTCGGTTGCCGTGAAGGGGGCGATGGTGATCTACTGCGCGGGTTGCATGCTCACCGTCCAGGACCGGATGACGGACGTGGTGGAGAGCCTTCGCCAGGGGCTGGGGGGGGATGTCCCCTTCCTCGGGGCTTTCACCTTTGGCGAGCAGGGATGCTTTGTCGGGGGGGAGAATCGGCACGGCAACCTGATGATCTCCCTGCTGGTGTTTGCCGAATGACCCCGGACCAGCGGCCGGCCCCTCCCCAGGCGGATCAGGAACCCCGCGAAGAGGTCGAGGTCCTGCGTGAGGCGTTGCTCGATCTCGAGCGGGCCAACCAACAGGAACGCGAGGCCCGGGCGGAGTCGGATGCGATCCTGGCTGGGCTGAACGTGCTGTCCGACCTGGGCAACCGGGGCCGGGTCGTCGAAAAGCTCATCGAGGTTCTGCGGAACATCATCCCGTTCGAGGAGGCGTTCATCCTGACGCCTGGCGCCGACGGGCTTCTGCACCCTTCGGTCAGCACCACCGACCGCCTGGCGGCCTCGTCCTGGCCGGTGGGACCCATGTTGCGGCGGGTGCTGGCGGGGAAGGCCGCCGCCTGTTTTGACGTGGAGGCCGTTCCCGAATGGCGCGCCCAGCCGGAGTCGTTCCGGCGGTCATTCACCTCGGCCCTGCATGTCCTGCTCCGGCACCAGCCGACCCCCGCCGTGCTGGTCTGCCTGCATTCGCGCCGCGGATTCTTCTCGTCCATGCACGTTTTGCGGGCGATGCGCCTGGCTCCCCTGGTGGCGCAGGCCCTGTGCAACATTGAATACACGCGCCAAGCCGAGGACCTGGCCGAAGAACTGCGCCGGCAGACGCAAGCCCTCCAGGAGGAGATGGTCGAACGGCGGAAGACCGCCCGGCAACTCGAGGAGTCGTTGCGGCTGGCCGAGGAGCAGAAACAGCGCCTTCTCGAGTCGAGCGAGAGCAACAGCGCCCTGGTCTCCCTGCTGACGCACGACGTGGCCAACCCCCTGACGGCGCTTCTCGCCCTGATCGCCCTCCTGCGGAGGAAGCTCCGGGACGAATACGGGGACTACCTGCAGAAGATGGAAGCCTGCGCGAACGACATTCAGGCCATCATCAAGAACGTCCGGCTCTTGCGGGCGACGGCCAACGGCAAGGTCTCCCTCCGGCTGTCGCCCGTCAACCTGATCGAAGCCCTCGACCGGACGATCGAATCGCTGGGGGATTCCCTGCAGGCGAAGCGGGTCGAGGTGGTGAAATCCTGGACTTCTGCCGCCGCCCCTCCCCCCGGGCTGTGGGTCCTGGCCGAGCCGGTCTCTCTGCAGTTCAGCGTCTTGCAGAACGTTCTGGGCAACGCGGTCAAGTTCAGCCGCCCCGGCTCCCGGATCGAGGTGGAGGTGCAGGCCGGGCAGGAGCAGGTCGTCGTGGCCGTCCGTGACCAGGGGATCGGGATTCCTGAAGCCCTGTTGCCGCACCTGTTCGAGATGAACCGGGAAACCACCCGCCCCGGAACCGGGGGGGAACGGGGAACCGGGTTTGGCCTGCCGCTGGCCCGGATGTTCATCGAGCGGTACGGGGGGTCGATCGTCATCACCTCCCAGGAGACCGGGGCCAGCCCGGGAACCCAGGTGTTCCTGAACCTGCCCCGCACGGAAGCTCCCGTCGGGAGGGAAACCGGCCCTGGCTGAAGCGGCCGTCCTGCCCAGAGGGGCTTGGCCCCCCCGTTGGCA
>CAZKPI010000392.1:0-5297 GCA_964554555.1 uncultured bacterium | reverse complement strand
GCTGTTGCTTCCTCGGCGACCCGACCGCCACCACCTGGGCCGGCCGCAGTATGCGCGAGTTCATCCTCGGCGCCCGCGGCCTCGAGTTCCCCACCGCCATCCAGGGAACCACCTCCTACGGCCACCGCCCCGATCTTCCCCTCCCCCCGCTCCTCCAGAAGATCGCCCGCCGGCCGCCCACCGGCCGCGTCCGCCTCGCCTGCGGCCCCGCCTCCACCCTCCCCGCCGACGTCGACCGCGGCATCTACTGGGCCCTGACTGCCTTCGACCCCTTCCGCCTGTCGGCCCCCGAAGCCGCCCGCCTCAAGGCCCCCGAATTGGTCTTCCTGCCCTCTGAACTCCACCGGGAACAGGCCATCGCCGCCGGCCTTCCGCCCGAAAAACTGCTGGTGGCCCCCGTCGGAGTCAACCCCCGCATCTTCCACGAAAAGGCCGCCCCCCCCGACTTCCTGGCCGAGGAGGACGGCTTCATCTTCGTTGCCATCACCAGCCCCCTCCATCGCAAGGGTCTCGACCTCCTCCTCCGGGCCTATGTCGAGGAGTTCACCGCCGCCGAGCCGGTGGTGCTGATCGTCAAGCTGGCCCACGAAGCCAAGCCCCGCAAGAAATTCTCCTACGAAATCCCCGACCTGCAGGGCCGCCTCGGCGCCCTGAACTCGATGCTGGCCCGCGTCCTGGTCATCGACGACCCCGTCGAGGACGAGATGATCGCCGCCCTCCTGGCCCGCGCCCACGCCTATGTCTGCGCCAACCGCTCGTTCCTGACCGCCCTGACCGTGCGCGAGGCCATGGCCTGCGGCCGGCCGGTGATCGGCCCCGCCTCTCTCCAGCGCCTGGTGGGCCTCGACGAGGTGACCGGCTTCCCCGTCCGCACCGTGCCGATCAAGGCCCCGGCCGGTTACCTGTTCACCGATTCCCCCGCCGCCGACCTCGAGGAACCCGACCTCGCCCACTTCCGACAGCGCCTGCGGGAGGCCTTCGCCGACCGCGCCGCCACCCGGGCCAGGGGGCGCGAGGCCCTCCGCCTCGCGCGCACGTTCCCGGACTGGCGCGCCGGCAGTCGGCTCCTGGCCGACCGCCTGGCGGGCGTGCCGAAACCTACCTGGGGGCCGCGGGAGCCGCCGGAGGAGGATGCAGGGGAAGGGTGATCATGAACCGGGAGCCCACCCCGACCGTGCTCAGCACCGTCAACGTGCCCTTGAACAACTGCACGATGCGGTAGGCCACGGCCAATCCGAGACCGGTCCCCTTCCAGTCCCGTTTCGTGGTGAAGAACGGGTCGAAGATCCGCGACATCTGGCTGGCGGAAATGCCCGAACCGGTGTCCTCCACGGTGATCAGGGCCTTCTCGCCCTGGCGCTGTACCGACGCCGTCACCTGGCCGGTCTCCGCCGTGATGGCCTGGATGGCGTTCACCACCAGGTTCAGGATCACCTGCTGGAACTGGTGCCGGTCACCGAACAAAAACAGCGCTTCCGGGGATGGCCGCATCTCCAGCGTGATGCGGGCGCGCCCCACCTGGTAGCGGGCGAGGCTGACCATCTCGGCCACGGCTTCGTTGACCGGAAACAGGGCCGGCACCGACTCGTGGGGATGCGAGAAGATGCGCAGGTCCTTGACGATGCGCACGATGCGCTCGATGTTGTCGAGTACCAGCCCGAACAGCTCGTCCTGGCGCTTCTTGGCCACCGTCCCCCGCTGGAGGATCTGGATGGCGTTGCTGATGCCGGTCAGCGGATTGTTGATCTCGTGCGCGATACCCGCGGTCAGGATGCCCAGGGCATTGATCTTTTCCGCCTGCAGAAGGGCCTCTTCCATGCGCTTGCGCTGGGTGATGTCCCGGAACACCACCTGGTACATCGCCACCTGCCCGCCCTGGTTGTGGACCGGCATGCCGAGGATCTCGAGGTGGATCGACCGGTGGTTGCTGGCCGCGATCGTGGCCTCCTTCATCGCCGGCCCCCCGGCCGTCTTGACCCGTTCGACGATGGCCGAGATCTCGGCAAACAGTTCCGAGATCGGAAAGAGGGACTGCAGAACCCGCCCCGTCAGCGCCTCCTGGGTCTGCCCGCGCAGGATCTCCAGGAACCGGGCATTGTGGAACAGCAGTTCGAGAGCCGGCGACAACAGGACGATGCCGTCGGGGGAGTTTTCGATGAGCAGTCGGTACCGCTCTTCCGAGAGCGCAAGGTCCCGCTTCAGCCGCTGGATCCGAAGGTGCGCCTGCAGTCGGGCCAGCAGTTCGCTGATGATGAACGGCTTGGTGATGTAATCGTCACCGCCCGCCTGGAACCCCTTGATCTTGTCGGACAGGTCGTCCTTCGCGGTCAAAAACAGGATCGGCAGGGTGCGCGTCGATTCCTGCAGGCGGAGCTGACGGCACATCTCCAGGCCGTCGATGCTCGGCATCATGACGTCGAGCAGTACCAGGTCGGGGTGAAACTCCTCCACCGTCTCCAGGACCGACGACCCGTCAGTGGCGAGCCGGACCTCGTACCCCTCCACCGAAAGGGTCTCGACCAGAAGGTTCCCCGAGTCGGGGTCGTCCTCGATGATCAGGACCCGGTCCTGGGGGGGAAGCGGCGGGGTGATCCCTGGCAGTTGCTCGATGGCCGGATCCTCCTTTCGGGCGGTCACCCATGGTTCTACCACAAACGACGGGAAGGGGCAAAACCCCCTGGGCGGGGCCTGGAATTCTCACTCAGCGATCCCATGCTTCTCCGATGGACAGTGATTTCCGCAGACATTTGCCCCTTCAACCAATCTGACCGAGGCGGCCCGGGAACCTGCTTGCGACAGAATGGCGGAGAATGACGGCGGCGGGGGAAGCCGGAAGATCCGCCTGGCCGGACGGTCCTTTGCCCCGGAACCCGCTGTCGAAGAGGGTCGTGGCCCCACCCGGGTGAAGCCGTCCGGGTCGCGCGATGAGCCGGGGCCGACGTGAAGCCGGCGCCACGGGCGGCCGGGCCCGCCCCCCCCCGAAAACCCGAAAAGCCTCTTTGGCGGTCCTTCTCTCCGCTGAGGTAGAATTCCGTTCAGCGGGGCCCGCCCCCACGGGTTCGATGGTATACTGTCCTCCAACCGCCCGGGCGGCCCCCGGGAGACCCAAAGGACCCACCCGACCATGCTCGAAGTGAAGATCGCCGACCTGCCGAAAAAGCTGACCATGTTCGAGGCGGTGGAGAACTGCTACACGGAGCAGATCCGCTTCGTCTGGTCGCGCCTGCGCGAGGGCGTTTCGGTGATGGTGAGGTGCGAGAAGCAGATCATCCCCTACCTGCAGGGCATCCTGAAGAAGCGGCTGACAGCCGACGGCAAGAACGTCACCTTCGTCGACGGCCGCCCCCCCGCCGGCAGTACCGACTCGCCGCCCCGCGTCATCGGCATGGTCAACCAACTGCGCAGTCTGGTCAACAACACGGAGCCGAACAAGGTCTTCTTCCTGTCCTACCTCGACATCATCACCTCGACCGCCATCGGCGGCCTGTCCCAGGAAGCCAAAGAGATCATGACGATCATCCACGAGAACCCGCTCCTGGTGCTGGCCGCCTTCGAGGACCCCGACTTCCCCATCCCCGAACTGATCGGCCAGGCCTTCCCGGCCCGCGCCGAGATGCTCGGCCTGCCCCGCAGCCGCATGGCGAAACTGCTCACCGCCGAAGAAGCCCGCAAGTTCACCGCGGCCGACTCGATCAATCTCATGAGTCTGTACAAATTCGTCTCGGGGCTGAACCCGGTCCGCTTCCGCGAGATCATGGGCATCTTCGCCCGCAAAGCCGACCTCGACCCCAAGATCCCCGACATGCTCGCCAACTACCTCAACGAACTGCGCGGCTACACCGCCTGCGCCGGCGCCTCCCTCTCGCACATCCACCTCGACCGCGACATCGCCGGCTACCCGAAGGTCAAACAGCAGATCCGCGACAACATCCTCAACCTCCTCCAGCGCGCCAACCAGACCGCCGACGAAAAGGAGGTGCGCCAGCTCGAGACGATCATCCCCAAAGGGCTGATCTTCCACGGCCCTCCCGGCACCGGCAAGACCCTGTTCGCCAAGGGCATCGCCGAGGCCCTCAACGCGGCCATCTACATCGTCAGCGGCCCCGAACTCAAATCGAAGTGGGTCGGGGAAGGCGAGGCCAACATCCGGCGCCTGTTCGCCCGCGCCCGCGCCACCGCCCCCGCCGTCATCGTCTTCGACGAACTCGACTCGATCGCCGCCCAGCGCACCGGCAACACCGGCGACGGCGGCACCCAGGCCGCCCATTCCATGGTCAACCAGCTCCTCACCGAGATGGACGGCTTCCGCAAGGAACAGCTGGTGCTGGTCATCGGCACCACCAACTTCCTCTCCTGCCTCGACCCCGCCTTCCTCCGCCCCGGCCGGTTCGAGTACCAGATCGAGATCCCCTACCCCGAATGGGAGGACCGCCGCGCCATCCTCGACCTCTACAACCGCAGTTTCGAGACCGGCCTCACCGCCGACGACCTCGACCTGCTCGCCGGCTGGACCTCCCGCCTCACCGACACCGGAACCCCCCACACCGGCGACCACCTCAACGCCCTCATGCGCAACCTCAAGCGCTGGCTGATCAACCACGGCCGCACCGCCGTTGACGACGCCTCCCTCAAAGCCTGGCTGAAGGAACTGGAAGGCGGCTTCTCGCTCACCCCTGAAGAGGAGCGCGTGGTGGCCATCCACGAGTGCGGCCACGCCCTCCTCTACCGGCGCGGCAACCGCCACGACGAGATCCGCAAGGTCACCCTGGAGGGAGGCGGCGGCGGCACCCTCGGCCTCGTCGAGTCCAAGGCCCGGCGTCCCAACGCCTTCTTCACCGAGTCCCGCCTGCGCAACGACATCGCCATCTGCCTCGGCGGCTACGCCGCCGAAAAGCTCGTCTTCGGCGAGATCTCCACCGGCGCCTCCGCCGATTTGCAGACCGCCACCCGCATCGCCTCCGACATGGTCGCCGTCCACGGCATGGGCGGCCAGACCGCCCCCCGCTACCTCGGCGGCGAAAACCAGGCCAACGCCCTGCTGGTGGGCCAGGCCTCCGCCCGCGTCGATGTCCTGCTCGCCGAGGCCCTTGTCCAGTTCCTGCAGGCCCACCGCGACCAGCTCGACCGCCTCGCCGACCTGTTGATCGCCAAACGCACCCTCACCCCGGCCGACCTTGCCGCCTTCTTCCAGGCGGCCGAGACCGGCCACGCTCCCGGCACCGCCGCCGGTCCGGCCAGCCAAGCCGCCGGAACGCCGGCCGCCGGAACGCCGGCCGCCGGAACGCCGGCCGCTGGGA
>CAZKPI010000391.1:0-5297 GCA_964554555.1 uncultured bacterium | reverse complement strand
GCCGCAGGACTCGGCCCCCCGGGCGGCGGAGGACGGTCTGCCGCCCGGTTCCTTCCAACCCGCCCCCCTGGCCGACGTGAAACAGGCCCGCAAAGCCATCCTGGAGCGGACCGCCGTCGAACTCTCCCTCCCCGAACTCCTGGCGGAGGACCAGCGGCTCCTCCACCAGAGAAGGAAGTCACCCAGGCCATGACCAGCCAACCGCCAAACCAGACCAATTCGGCCCACCGCCGGGGTCCCCGGTCCCGACCGGGCCGGCGCCGGGAGGGCTTCCCCTTTGCCGCCGCCGATGGCCGCGCGAAACGCGACGTTCACGCGCCGCCAAAAAGCCGCCCGCCAGGCGATCTTGGGTTCTCCCTGCTCGAAGTGGCGGCGGCCATCGGGGTGGTTTTCACCCTCGCCGCCGCCTTGTTCACCGCCATGGGACGCACCCGGGCCGACACCCGCCTGGCCGTCGACCACCTGCGGGCCCTCGAAATCGCCCAGGAGACCATTGACTGGGTCCTGGCCGCCCGCCTCGACGCCCGCGGCCTCCAAACCCTCCGCAGTCAGACCGGCTCGCTCCTCGACCCCGCCACCGGGCGGGGGGTGCCCCTGCCCGAGGCGGTCACCGGCCTGTTCGGCCGGCCGCCCGATGTCCCGCCCCTCTGTCTGCCTGCCCAATATGACTCCGCTTACTTCCACCGCACCCTCGACCTGACCCCCCTGCCCAGCGACGATGGCCGGATTTTTCTCTACCGGCTCACCGTCACGGTCGCCTGGAATGAGGGGAAGGCCCCCCGGCAGATCGAGTCCGTGTCCGGTCCGCCCGACCGCATGAAAAGCATCTCGTTGTCCACCCTGGTCGCCGACGACGGGGAATGCTACTAGCCTCGCCATGCCCAACCGCACCACCCGACTTCCGTCTCCACCAGCGCCAGGCCGCATGGCACCGCCAGCCCCGCCGGCCGCCATTTCCGATCTCCATCCAGGGCGAAGTCCTTTCCTTCCTTCGGGCTGTCGAGGGGCCCCGGGGGGCTTCACCCTTGTCGAGGTCCTGGTCGCCCTGGCCATCGGTGTGTTCCTGCTGGCGGCCATCGGCCAGGCCTTGGGGTTCCTGGGATGGCAGTTCCGCCGGGGCAGTGGCGACCTGCAGAACCTGCAGGAGGCGCGGCTGGCCCTGGCCGCCCTGCGGCGCGATTTCGCCGGAGCGGTTCCCCGCTTGTCCGCAACCGGAAGCGCCCCTCAGCGCGAACGGACGAGGCGGTTCCCCATCACCGCGCCCCCCCCCGGCCCCACCGCGGGGTCAGGATCGGCCGGCAACGCCCCCGTGCGATTACTGCCCGATGGCATCGAGTTCCAGGTCGGCCGCTTCGACAGCCCCGCCGACGAGCTGGCCCCCAGGCTTGACCCCGTCCGCTACACCTTCGATGCCAAGGCGGGAACGCTGGAACGCACCACCCCGGCTGGTACCACCCGCTTCCGGGGGATCCGCGAGGTGCAGTTCGAGGTGTTCGCGCACGCCGCCAACCCGGACGTCCCCCTCCTGTGGGTCCGCCTGGTGACCCTGGCCGACGAAGGGGCGGCCGCCGGTGGACAGCCGCTCGAACTGGCCACGACCATGGCCAGCCGCTTCATCGCCAGCGACCGCCGGACCCCCTCCTGGAACCTTTCCTCCCTGGCGGCAGATTGACCGAAGATCAGCACCGGTTCAGAGCCGGACCACCGTCCCGGGATACCGCCGAAAGCCGCCCCGGCTCATCTCCAACCGTGCGGCTCGGACGAACGGGGCTGGACAGCACCAGGATGCCCTGTTGGGCAGGCAGGGCGGAGTCCGCCGCCTTGTCGTAACGCCCAGGGTCCTCCCGCAGACCCAACCGCGACCATTTCGACGCCGGTCTCCCTCATACGGGAATCCAGAAGAACCGGTGGCCCGCCTGCCGCACCAGGTCACAGACCTGCGGCACCCCACACCCCATCCTGTCAGGGATCCTCCGGTCAGGAACCTTTCACGACCGGAATGACGCTGGGACTGGTGTGCCAGGCCATCCGCCATTCCATCTCCTTGAACGAAACCACCCGCCAGCCGCCGGACGGGTCGGCGAGCTTGACCTGCCGGGTTTTCATGTTGATGCCGGCCAGAACGAGGTAATGCCCCCAGTTGCCGAACCACGAACGCAGGTTCAGGATGACCGGGTTGTTCCCCGACAGAAACTTCAACAGGCCGCTCCAGCCGGTCGAGGCGAAACTCTGGTCCCAGATGCGCACGTTCTGGCCGGTGGCCTGGTTGGCCTTGCGGACGGCCTGGAACAGGCCCGCATGGCCGGTCCCCGACCGCGTGGTGCCCGCGGCGCCGGCCAGCCAGGATTCCGACCGGGTGATCCCGAACACCGAAAGGGCGATGGCCAGAGAGGTGGGGCCGCAGGTATAGCTGGTGTCCTGGTATTGATGGACGATGGGCTTGACCGTCACCCACCCGTCGCTGGCGGCCGCCCGGACCGAGGAGTTGGACGATCCGGTGTCGGTGGCCGGCTTGCTGGGAGAGGTGGCGGCCTTCGACGTGGCCGCCGTGGCGGCCTTGCCCGCCGCCTGGCCCAGGATGCGGTCATACAGACTCCGATCGACCACCCCGCTGATCGGCAGGCCGTGGTCGCGCTGGTATTCCATGACCGCCCGCTGGGTGTAGGGCCCGAACCACCCGTCGATCCGACAGCCCTGGTAATAACCGGCCGCCTGAAGGGCGGCCTGCAGGTGCCGGACCGCCTCGGGATCCTGGGCAGTGGCAGATTCCGCCTGGGTGGTCCGCCGCAGACAGAAGGCGTCCCGGCCGGCCCCCCCCGCCGCCATCCCGGTTGAAGAGGGGCATCCGGGGGCTGTCCCGCTCGCGATCTCGTGACCTTTCAGGACCTCGCGGGGGCCCACGGCGATCCCGGTCCAGGGAACGGCCAGAAGGACCAGAATGCCCAGGAGCAAAGGAGTGAGACACCGGCGAGCGTTCATGATGTTCCTCCCTCGAGTCGATCGGTTTCCTTCATCCGGTACTTGGCCGGAATCCCTCCCAGGTTACACGGAGTACACATTTGTGGGCAGTCTGGAACAAACCCGCTTTTCATGCTATTTTTTCTGAAACCGCGACGGGCCAGCGCCTGAACCGGGTGCATCATCAGTCGCGCGAGCCTGCCCCGGCCGGAGCCCTTCGCCCAGACAGGGAAGGCCCTCCACCAGGCCGGGAACAGCGAGGGGAGGAACCATGAACCGGAAACGCATGGGGTTCCAATGGGTGAAACCGGTTCCCCATCGGCCGGCAGTCGTCTGCAGTCGCCTGGCCCTGGTGATGGCCGTGACCCTGAGTTGGCTGGCGCCGTCTCTGGCCGCTGGTGAGGATCGTCCCACGACCGCCGCCCCACGGGCGGACCTCCCCGCCGCGCCCCTGCGGGTGACCATTCCCTACGCCCGGCCCCTGGCCGACACCGCCGACCTGGATGGGTTCCAGCTGGACCAGGCGGGCCGGTGGCTGGCCATCCAGGACAGGGGGAAAGGAATCCTTCTGCTGGCCGACCCAACCACCGGCCGGATCGACCGCCACCTCACCCTGCCCGATGGCCTGAGGAACCTGGCCTTCACCACCGCCGGGCCCGTCTATGCCCTCGCATCTGCAGGGATCATCCCCTTCCCCGACCTCGATACCCTCCTCCGGTTCCTGGAACGACCGCTCGCCAACCCCAAACCGGCGGCGATTCCCCTCGAAGGATGGACCGCGGCGGGCCCCCCGGGACGCCATCGCCTGAAGATCGACCCGGCCGGGGGCTTCCTGCTCTGGGACCGGGAGGCCTCCGACCTCCATATTTTCCACCAGGATGGGAAGCGATTGTCCGAGGTGCCCTGCCAGGGAGACTTCCTGCCGACCGGCCGCCGCACCTTCCTTTCGGCCTACTACGGGCCGGGCCAGGGCTCCCGGATCCTCGAAATGGCATACGCCGCCCCGCCGGCCCCCGATGGCTCCCAGCCAGACCTCCCCGGCGTGGCCATCGAGGTCGGGCTCCCCGATGGGAACGAGGTGCACCTCGTCTCGTTCGATCCCCGGGACCAATCGGCCCTGGTGGTGGTCTACCCCCCCTCCCTGCCGGACCTCTCTCCGCCTCTGACCGAGGAGGAGGCCGATCGCCAGCTGGCCCGGGAAGCCCCCGACTTCACCCGCGACCCCCGGTATGCCGGCTTCATCGATCCCGCCAAGCCTGGCTCCCCGCGCATCATGTTGGCCCGGGTCGACGGCGCGGGAAAGGTCACCCCCCTGGCCGCCTTCCCCTTCATCACATCCGGTGGTCATTCCCTCGTCGATGGCAACGGGGTTTCCCTGCTCGTTCCGGTGGTCGCCACCGATTCGTTCCGGGTGACCGCCCTGGACATCTTCCAATGGGCCGATTCATCAGCTTCGGGCCGGTGATGCGCCCCGCCGGGGCAAGCCGGACCGCGATCGGGCCCACCCCCGCTTCCGCCCGGCGAGGGCTCTGCCGAGACGGGAACCCGATGTTCGGAACCTGCCAGCGATGGCGGCAGAAAAGCCCACGGCCGGCTGACCCAGACTGGTCGGGCCAGGCACCCGCGGGGGCGAACCGCTGGTAACCAACAACCGGTTGGGGAGAATACTCAGACAGAGCGATGATCCGGAAGGAGGAACGCATGACGGGACGCTTTCGCCGAATGGGGCTGGTGGCCCTGCTGGTCGGCGGGCTGGTCGGCGGGCTGGCCGGTTCCCGGCCGGCTTTGGCGGCATCCCCGGCCCGGCCGGGGCCCGGCCAAACCACGCCCGCGTTCGACCGGGTGTACATCTACGGCATGGTCGTCCTGGAGCCGGGCGGCGGCACGGTTTTCTATCCCGACCTGCGGCCGCCCCGCACCGCCAGCGGTTCCGACCTGCTCGTGCCGACCGGCGCCAGCATCCGGACCGGCGCCTCTGAGACGGCGGTGATTCGGGTCGGCCAGGGGTCGGTGCTCCGACTCGCCCCCCGGACGGAGGTGATCGTCCGACCCGCCCGCCTCGACCTTCAGCAGGGGGAATGCCTGGTCCGGCACGGCGATGCCGTCATCCCCTTCCGGCTGGGCGGCGCGGCCCTGGTCTCGATCGCGCCGGGCGGCACCGTCGAAGCCGCCCGCGCGGGGGACCGCCTGCTCCTCGTCGTCCAGGCGGGCTCCGCCCGCGTCGGGAACCACCCCGCCCCGCTCGCCGCCGGCCAGAAGGCCGAGGTGACCAAAGACGGGGTGACCCTGGCCGACACCCTTTCCCTGCCCGGACCTGGCCCCACGCCGATGCCAGCGGA
>CAZKPI010000390.1:0-5324 GCA_964554555.1 uncultured bacterium | reverse complement strand
CGCGGCTGGCGGTTGGCGGACCTGCCGGCCCCGGGGGCCAGCGGCGTGGTCGGCGGGAGCCACCTGGTCACCCGGCAGGCCGATCCGGACGGCGGGGCGGGGTCCCTCGTTCTCGCCCGGCCCCTGCCGCCAGGGCGGAGCCGGCTCTTCCGGGCCGCCCGGCTGGCCGTCTCCTTCGCCTACGTGGCCCTGGTGGGGCTGGGGGTCGTCCAGCTGATCCTGTTTGAGCGCCGCCAGGCCCTCCCCCTGCGGCTGTTGTTCGGCCTGTTCTTCCTGCTGGCGGTCCTGACGCCCCTGACCGGGGTTTACCACCTGGCCTCGCGGCAGGTGGCGCAGACCTTCCGGGAGGACCAGAAATCGGCCCGCGATGCCTTGCGGCGGCGGTTCAAGGAGATCGACGAGGGGCAGACCGAGCACTCGGCGGGGGTGGTGAGCATCCTGCAGAGGGCTCTGCAGGCCCCCCCCTTCCTCGCCCAGGTGCGGGCGGGCGAGGAGGAGTGGCGCCGGACGGGGCGCGGACGCCGGTTGGGGGCCCTTCTGCAGGGGTTCTTCCGGCGGATCCGGAACCCTGACCATCCCATCCACCGCCTGCCGGACGGCACCCTCGTTCCCTTTTCCCGGGTGCTCGGGTTCTTCCTGGTGGGGCCCGACCGGCTCGCCGAATTCCAGAACAACGAGCGGATCCCCACGCCGGTTGATATCCGCCGGTTCTTCCAGGTGATCGGCCAGCGGGCCCTCGAGGTCCGGAACCCCTCCCTGCGGCGGGAGAAGCCCACCCGGTCCGCCAGCCGGATCGACCGGGAGGCGATGCTCCTGGAATACGGCAGTCAGATGCTGATCAACCTGGCCGGCTACGAGGCGTTCCTCGACCTGGTCTACAAGCCGGCCAGCCTGGTGGCGGCCCGGGTCGGGGCTGTCCGGCAGACCTTCTTCCAGACGACCCTGCGGATCGACGGGGCGGCGCGGTTCCTGGCTCTGCTGGTCTGGCTGGAAATGGACCAGGACCTCCCCTACCTGCTGATGGCGATGCGGAACCCGAAGCGGCCGGGGGAACCGGAGGTCTACCCCGTCGACCGCATGAACCGCACCTTCCTTGCCGCCCCCCCCGACCTGCCCGTGCCGATCCGGGAGGCCGCCTTCCAGGCCCTGGAAACCGGTCTTCCGGTCAGCACCTTCGACCGGTGGGCCGGCCTCCTGGTCGAGGCCGCCCCCTGCCGGAACCTGAACCGGCATGTGCTGGTCGGCTCACAGCCGATCGCGCCGCTGGTGGAGCGGATGACGGCGGGCCGCCGCCGGTTCTGGCTGGGCCTGGCGGCGGTGGCCGGTCTCGCCGTCCTGATCACGGCGGGCGCGGCCGCCGTGTTCCTTCTGCCTTTGCGGGCCATCGTCCAGGCCTTCCGGGCGGTCAGGGAAGGGCGGTTTGAGGTGCGGCTCGATCTGCGGGAGCGGGACGAGTTCGGGTCGGTGGCGGAGGCCTTCAACGCCCTGGCCCGCGGCCTGCAGGAGGGCCGCCTGCTGGGGCGGTTCGTCTCGGAGCCGGTGCGGCAGGCGGCCCGGGCGGGGAACCTGGAGATGCTGGCGGGGGCGGCGCGGGAGATCGAGACGACCGTGGTCTTCGCGGGATTGGGCGGGTTCGAGGAGGTCCGGCGGGTGGCACCCGTTGACGAGCTGGCGGCCATCCTGGAGGACCACCTGGAGCTGGCGAGCCGGGCGGCGGCCCGGGCGGGGGGCGAGATCGACAAGCTGTTCGGGGAGAAAATCATGGTGGTGTTCGACCACCAGCGGTTCGACCACCCCGCCCAGGCGGCCCGCGCGGCCCTGGCCTTCGCCCGGGAGATGCGCGCGGGGTTCGCGGAGCATGACCGTCTGCGGCAGTTGAGCGCCAAGATTGGCATCAACAGCGGGCCGGCCCTGCTGGGCTTCCTCGGGTCGCCGACGGTGCGGCTCGATCACACCGTCATTGGCGACACGGTCAACCTGGCCTCGCGCCTGGCCAGCCTTGCCCACACCCTGCCCGGCGGGCAGATCGTGGTGGCGGGCCAGACCCTGGCCGGGCAGACCCGCCCGCTTGCCGTGCGGCAGGTGCGGGGCAAGACCCGGCAGGTCGAGGTGTTCCAGCTGGACGGCCAGCCGGAACTGGCGGGGGGCGGGACGGGGGCTGGTGCTCGGGCCGGGGCCGGGGCCGCTACCTGGCGGGGCGGTCGGCGAGGCCGACCTTGACCAGCTTGGCGTTGACGTCGGGCAGAAGGGAGATCTTGCGGAACAGTTCGTCCTTCTTGTCGTCGGTGCCGATCAGCTCGAGGACGATCAGGCCGACGTCGGACTGGGCGTCGGGGGCTCCGTCGTGAATGCCCAGGCGGGTCTTGATGATGTGGCCCCACCCGGTCAGCACCTTCTGCACGTTGATGGCGGTGTCCTTGCGTTTGCCGACGAGGATGATCATGACGGTTTTTTCCATGGGGCCCTCCGGTTGCAGGTTTGCGGGAAGTATACCTTTCCCGGCCGCCGCGAGGCAACCCGCGCGGGCAGGTCACCGGGCGCGGGGGGGGCGACCGCGGCGGGTCAGCGGGGCCGCCGTTCGGCGAAGAAGGCCCGGGCCTCCTCGAGGAGCCTGGCCAACGGACCCCGCACCAGGCGGGCGGGGGGGAGGGATTCGAGGAAGTAGGCGCCGTAGGGCTTGGTGAGCAGGCGGCGGTCGAGAATCCAGACGGTGCCGTGGTCATCCTTGCCGCGGATGAGCCGGCCGAAGCCCTGCTTGAGCTTGATGGCGGCCAGCGGGAGCTGGTATTCCTGGAAGGGGTTGCGTCCCTCCGCCTCGAGGCGTTCCTGGCGGGCGGCCAGCACCGGGTCATCGGGAACGGCGAACGGGAGTTTGATGATGACCAGGTTGCGCAGGGCCTGGCCCGGGACGTCGATGCCTTCCCAGAAACTGTCGGTGGCGAACAGCACCCCGTTGCCGTCCTCGCGGAACCGCTCCAGCAGATGGTGCCGCTCCATTTCTCCCTGTCGGAAGCAGGCCAGGCCGGCGGCGGCGATGCGGTCGGCGAGGGCATTCGACAAACCGTGCACCTGGGCGTGGCTGGTGCAGAGGACGAGGGTTCCGCCCCGCGAGGTCTGCACGATCTCAAAGAGCGGATCGTGGAGGGCGGCCAGGAAGTCGGAGCGGGTGGGCTCAGGCAGATCGCCAGGCACGAACAGCCGCGCCTGCGCCTGGTAGTCGAAGGGCGAGGGGAAGCGGCCGGTCAGGGGTTCGGGGGTGATCTCGTCGGAATCGAGGCCCAGCCTTGACTTGACGAAGTCGAAGGTGCGCCGGGTCGACAGGGTGCCCGAGACCAGCACCACACTGCGGATCGGCTGGAAGACCGAGCTGACCATCGCCTCGACGACCGAGACGGGCGCCGAATGGACGGCGGGATACCGGGACCGGCCCTTGACCCCGACCGCGAAAAAATGCACATACCGGGCGCGTTCCGCCGACTCCTCGTCGAAGACCAGCTTCAGCCCGTCGCGCGCCTCGCCGAACCGGGCAACCAGACCGCTGATTTCGGACAGCGGCACCTCGAAGGCCTTGCGGCCGGCGTCGTCCTCCTCGAGCCCGGCGGCGATCCGGCGCTGAAGGCGGCGGAGGGCGCGGGTGAACTCCTGCAGCTGCTCGTCGATCTTCAGCCGCGCGAACGGTTCCGACCGTTCGACGGCGGGGCCCAGGCGGAGCCGCTGTTCGCCGGGGTGCGGTTCGCGCGGCCCGATGACGAGGTCGGCGACCTGGTCGAACAGGTCGTTGGCGAACCCGCCGAGGTCCTGGCGGCGGGGCATGATCTCGTCGCGCAGGAGCTTCAGGAGGCCGGCCCGTTCCTGGTCGGAATACGGCCCGAGCCCGGCCTCCAGGCGGGCTTCCAGGACGGCCAGAACCCCCTTCTCGCGTCGGCCCCGGCGCTGGTGCAGGCGGCCGAGCAGGCGCTGGAAGCCGAGGCCGGTGGTGCGGAAGCCGAAATGGCGGGTGGCGGTGTCTTCGAGGTTGTGCGCCTCGTCGAGGACAGCGGCCTTGTACCCGGGGATGATCGCGGTCTGCTCGTATTCCTGCATGGCGGCGCGCAGGGCGAGGTCGGTGAACAGCAGGTGGTGGTTGACCACGAGCAGGTCGGCCTCGGCGGCCTTGCGGCGGGCGGCGTAGAAGAAGCAGGGGTTGTAATGGGCGCACTTGACGCCGAGGCAGGAGTCCTTTTCCGAGTTCAGTTTCTCCCACAGCTTGTCGTCGGGGACCCAGTTGAGGTCGGCCAGCGAGCCGTCGGTCGTCTTGACGGCCCAGGCCTGCAGACGGCCGAACTGCTCGAGTTCGTCGAGGTCGAGCAGGACGTCGCCCTCGGGGGCGCTGACGATCTCCTCGAGCCGGCGCTGGCAGAGGTAGTTGGCGCGGCCCTTGACGAGGCAGAAGGCGAAGGGGAAGGGCAGGGCCTTCTGCAGGAAGGGCAGGTCCTTCTGGCAGAGCTGCTGCTGCAGGTTGATGGTGTTGGTCGAGACGACGACGCGGCATTTGTTCTGCCGGGCGAAGAAGAGGGCCGGCACCAGGTAGGCGAGGCTCTTGCCGACGCCGGTTTCCCCTTCCAGGATGGCGTGGCAGGGGGTGTTGAACGCGTCGATGACCGCTTCGAGCAGGCCCATCTGGCCGGGCCGCGCCTCGAATTTCGGCAGGAGGCGGCTGATCGGGCCGTCCCCCGCGAACAGGGCGGCGATGGCGCGGGCGTCGAGCGGTTCGACGGTCTCCTCGCGGAAGGGCTCCACCACGACGTAGGCCCGCTGGCAGGCGTTGTCGTGGATGGCGAATCCGATGCCCGACGAGCCGCACAGCGAGGCCACCCGCAGGTCGGCGTCGGACGGCGACAGCAGGCCGGTCGGGTGGTTGTGCAGAAGGATGTCGCCCGGCCGCAGTCCGCGCAGAATGGCGGGCGCCCGGTCGGCCGCCCCGCGGGCCAGGATGCGCAAATCCCCCCACCGCCCGCCTTCCTGGACGGTGGCCGCCGACAGGACCTCGGCCCCGCCGGCCGCCTCGATCTCGGCGGCGAGGAAACGCTTCTCCTCAGCGGCCAGCGGGAACCGGCCCCCTGGCGCCGGGCCGTCGGCCTCGCCGGCGGGTGCTTCGACACGCGGTTTCCGGGTCATGGACCGGCATTCTATGCCGCGCCGCCGGGGGTGTCAATCCGGCCGCGCCGGCACCGGTGACGGGACAGGAGGCTCAGAAGGTGAGGTCGACGGTGGTTTCCCAGCGGCGGTAGCGGCGGTCGGTGGGGACGGCGGCGTCGAGGCGGTGCCAGTCCATGTAATCGGCG
>CAZKPI010000389.1:0-5327 GCA_964554555.1 uncultured bacterium | reverse complement strand
TGGAACTCGTCGTCCTGCCGCACGGCGCCGACCTCGACCTGGTCGGGGCGGCCCGCTGTCTCCTGCTCAGCCGGCCCGGGGCCAGACTCCTGCATCCCAGCCGCCTGGCCGCCAACGCCTGGTCCCTGATCCGCCGGGCCCCCTGGTTCCAGCCCCTGCTGTTCGCCCAGGTCCCCTGGCCGGACATCGTCATGGTCCACCTGGTGGGAGTGACCCAGCCCCCCCAGTCCCCCGAACTGGTGGCCCGCCTGCCCCGCCTGGAGGCCGAGGTGGTCGTCTACGCCCACGGGCCGGTGAAACTGCCGGTCGCCGCGCAGGTGGTGCCGGTCAAGGCCTGCAGTCTCACCGCCCATTTCGTCAACGGGATCCGCCGCGGCGACCGGCCGCTGGCCATCGAGGACGCCGCCCTGCTGACCATGGCCGTCACCGAGCGGACCTGGTGCGGCCTGGCCCACCGGGTCACCCCGCTCGACCTCGACGCCCTCCAGTTCCTGCGCACCTTCCCCGTCCCCGCCAAGCAGGTCGCCAACCTCGTCTGTCTCGGCCTGCGCGAGGGCCAGCGCGGCCTGCTCAACGACCTTCTCAGCCAGGCCGTCGATGTCCCCGTCGGCCACTGGCCCATCGTCCTGGCCGCCGCCCGCACCATCGGCAACGTCCAGGACCTTCTGCCGGTCATGGAAGCCCTCTGGTCGCGGCTCGACCCCCACATCCTGGTGGCGGCCGTCAGCTTCGGCACCCGCAGTCGGGTCTTCGCCCGCAGTCGCCTGCCCGAGGTCGCCCTCGCCCCCTGCTTCCGGACCTGGCAGGCCCGCGAGGAGGACCGGTGGGTCTCCTTCCAGGTGCCGCTGGGGGAACCCGACGAGGTGCGGGCCGCCCTGGTCGGCGCCCTCGAGGCGGGCCTGCGGCCCGACATCACGGCCCGCGAGATCATGGCCGTCTCGCCGCGCGGCATCCGGGCCGACGAGACCGTGGCCAACGCCCACGACATGATGCTCCGGTTCAACCTGATGTCGCTGGTAGTGACCCGCGGCGAGGACTATGTCGGCCTGATCACCCGCCGCGACCTCGACCGGGCCGTCCAGATGGACCTGTGGGACTCCCCGATCGAACCGTATGTTCCCAGCACCACCCCGGCCGTCACCCCCGACACCCCGGTGCGGGTTCTGCGGCGGCTGATGCTGAGACACAACGTCACGCGCCTGCCGGTGGTCGAGGGGGGGAAGGTGCTCGGCCTGATCACCGCCCGCGAGCTCCTGCGGGCCCTGCGCGACCCGCTTCCCCTGCCGCGCGAGTTCCTGCCCCTGGTGGAAACCGGCGATCTGCCCAAGCCCAGCGAGATCGAGGCGCTCCTGCGCCGTCTGGTGCCCCTGCGGGTTCTGCACCTGCTGAAGAAGATCGGGGCCAAGGCCGAGGCCATGGGCCGGCAGGCCTTCCTGGTCGGGGGGTTCGTGCGCGACCTGCTTCTCGAGACCCCCTGCCTCGATATGGACATCGTGCTGATCGGCGACGCCCTGCCGTTCGTGGAGGCCCTGCAGGCCGACCTGGCCGCCGAGCCGTGCCATTTCGAGCAGTTCCGCACCGCGCGCCTGGCCGTCGACGGGCTGAAGATCGACTTCACCTCGGCCCGCATCGAGCACTACTCCCAGCCCGCCGCTCTGCCCCAGGTCGAGCTGTCGGGCCTGTCGAATGATTTGTTCCGGCGCGATTTCACGATCAACGCGCTGGCGCTGGACATCCTGCCGGGACGGTTCCTGCGCCTGCTCGATTTCTTCGGCGGCTACCGCGACCTGCGCGAGCGCAAGATCCGGATCCTGCACGCCTTCAGCTTCCTGGAGGACCCGACCCGGCTGTTCCGCGCCCTGCGGTTCGCCTGCCGGTTCCGCTTCACCCTCGAGGCAGACACCCAGCGCGCCTTCGACCTGGCCCTTCAGCGAGGCGTGGTCAGCCACCTGTCCCTCAAGCGGATCGGCGCCGAGATCGCCCGCGGCCTGGAGGAGGGCTCCCCCCACCGGGTTCTGCAGAAGCTGTTCGAGACCGGGCTGATCCGGGCCCTGCATCCCGACCTGCGCACCTTCACCCTCCTGCCGGCCCGCTTCCGGCTCCTGCCCGGCATGGTCCGGCGGTTCGCCCCCCTGGGGGAGCCCATCGACCTCGGCGCCATCCACTGGATCGGCCTGCTGGCCCCCCTGGCGCCGGGGGAGGCCGACCGCATCCTGCGGGACCTGCACTTCGCCGCGGGCCGCCGCCGCATCGTGGTGGAAACCCTCCGCCAGATGCCCGTCCTGCCCGGGAAACTGGCCCGCCTCGCCCCCGGCGACGACGCCGGCCTGCACGCCGCCCTCAGCGGCCTGCCCCTCGAGACCCTGATCGCCCTCATCGCCTTCAGCCTCGACAAGGGCGGGGCCCGCCGGGTCCTCGATTTCCTGGGCCGCCTGCGCGGCATTCGGTGCGAACTGACCGGCAAGGACCTGATCGCGCTGGGCATCCCGCCCGGGGCCCACATGCGCACCATTCTCGCCGACCTGCTCACCAGGCGGATCCGGGGGGAGATCACCTCCCGAAAGGACGAAGAAACCCATGTACGACAGATCGCGCATCTTTATCTTTCGCCGGCCGGAGGGGGCGGGACTTCCGCCTGAGACCTGGCGGCGTCTGCTGTTCATCGGCGGCCTCCTCGGGGCCCTGTGGCTGGCCAACGCCCTGCTGATGGGCCCTGGGCTGGTGCTGGCCCGGGCCGTCCGGTTCGTGCTGTATGTTCCCCTTCTGCTGTTCTCGCTGTCCTTCCACGAGTATGCCCACGCCGTGATGGCCGACTTCCTGGGCGATCCGACCCCGCGCCGCCAGGGCCGGCTGAGTCTCAACCCCCTCGCCCACCTCGACGTCGTCGGCACCATCATGTTGCTCTTCTCGAACTTCGGCTGGGCCCGGCCGGTCGTCGTCGACCCTTCCAACTTCCGGGTGCCGGCGCGGGCCATGATGTCGGTGGCCCTGGCCGGTCCGGTGTCCAACCTGATGCTGGCGGTGGCCGCCGGCGCCGCGATGAAGGGTCTGATCGTGGCCCAGGGCCTGTGGGGCCTGCCCGACCTGGCGTTTGAACTGCTTTTGGGGGTGTTCAAGGCCTTCCTGCTCGTCAACCTGGCCCTGGCCTGCTTCAACCTCCTTCCCCTGCCCCCCCTCGACGGCTCGCGGGTCCTGCGCTACTTCCTGCCCGCGCGGCAGGCATCCCTCATGCGGACCCTCGACGACATGGGCCCCCTCCTGCTGATCCTCGCCGTCTCCCTGGGGTTCCTCGACCCCATCCTGTGGCCCATGCTGGAGTTCTCCGCCAAGGCCGTCCTCGACCTGTTCGGCCTCCCCTGGTGGCTCCTGCGCCTGTGAGCTTCGACCCGACCGACAGGAGGTCGGCAGGGCCCCTTTGCCGCCACGGATGGCGGCACGAAACGCGAGTTTCGCGCACCGCATAGGGGCCCTTCGGCCTTCGACCTCCCTGATCGCGGGCCAAGCCGGACCGGGCACGGTGCCGCCGGGCACCCGCCCGCCCCTTCCCGGGCGGTGGGCAGGGTGGGCTTCCCCAGGGTCGGGTTCCCGTCCGGAGAGGGGTGTTCGGTCCTGGCGGGGCTTCCCTTCCGCCCCCCCCAGAGGGACGGGTATAATGGGAGAAATCGGTACACAGATCCGCCAGGGAGAATGGGGTATGCGCCGGACTGCCTCGATCGTCCTCTCCTTCTTCTGCATGGGCCTGCTTCTCGCCGTGCCTGCGGCCGCCCCGGCCTGGGGCCCGATGACCCACATGGCCGTCAACGAGCAGGCCTGGGAACAGGCCGCCGCCGAGATGGGCAACCGCCTGTGCGTCACCCCCGACCTGCGCGACGAGTTCATCGGCGGCGGCCCCTGCCCCGACATCAAGTTCACCGCCGGCGCCTCCTTCCCCATCGAATTCCACAACTCCCCCGACGTCGCCCGGCGCCTGATCGAGCTGGCCCGCACCGATGCCCGCTGGGGGAAAGCCGATCTGGCCATGGCCCTGGGCTGGGCCGGCCACATCTTCGGCGAGGTCTGGAGCGCCCACGCCGACGACGGGTATCCCTCGAACAAGGTCACCCTGCCGATGCCCAACGGCAGTGGTCTCAACCACCAGGTCAACGAACTGGTCGTCGATCTGCTGAGCTACCGCGACCGGGCCCGGGCCCAGCGCAAGGTCGGCCTGGCCATCCCGGCCCGCCTGCTTGAGCAGGCGATGGCCGACGAGGCGGCCCGCGCGGGCCGGGGGAACCGCCTGCCCGCCGAGCGCATCCGGGCCGCCGGCAACGGATTCATGAAGACCGTGAGCGGCATCCGCGTCATCGCCGAGTATCTCCTGAAGGAACGGCCCGACCTGCTCGACGAGATGGACGAGTTCCACACCGACCGCCGCGAGGACCTCGACGAGAGCGTGTCCCGGGTCGCCGGCCTCCTGCGCGACCACGGCGGCCCCCTGTCCCGCGCGGCGAAGGCCGGGTCGGCCGACAGCCAGGACAACTTCTTCCAGGTCGGCGCCGCCACCTCCCTGAAAGACCAGGCGAGGATGGTCTGGCAGAACTGGTTCGGCAAGGTCCTCAACTCCGATGCCGACACCACCGTGTTCACCCTGATCGGCTACGCCGCGGTCAAGGGGTCGCTGTCCACCCCGTTCCTGCGCGAGAAGTTCCTCAACGTGGCCCGGGAGATGGGCACCGCCAGCGTCTGGGGCGACCCCCGCAACAAGCAGGTGCTGGCCCGCTTCGTCGAGGCCCTGCTGATTCGCGACGACCTCACCTACCCCGAGATCCTGGCCTATGCCATGGAGGGCATCACCCCCGACCCCACAGCCCTGGCCCGCCGCGCCGCACAGCTGAAGGCCGCCGGCCTGACCGCCGCCGGGCGGAAGCCCGTCACCACGGCCCAGGTCGCCGAGGCCTGGCGGGAGGTCGAACGCCTCGAGGCCCTGAACCGGGAATGGCCCTGGTTCTGGCCCTTCCGCCCCGGCCCCCAGAAGGCCGCCGCCGCCCGCGAAAAGGCCGGCCGGCTCCTGGCCTTCTATTTCGAGGACCACCCGCGCGCCGGGGTGCCGGCCGCCCGGGTCGCCGCCCTCCTGCAGGCCGACCGCGCCCTGCGAAGCCGGCTGTATGAGTACAAGAGCGTTCCCTGGTACAATCCCTTCCAGCTCTGGCAGAAACGGCAGGACCTGACGGCCGCCTCCGACGCTTTCCTCAGACAGGAACGGGAGTTCGCCGAGATCTTCCAGATCCTCAACCACCTCGCCGCGGGCGGCACGACCCTGGAACGGCTCACCGCCGACACGCGTCAGC
>CAZKPI010000388.1:0-5333 GCA_964554555.1 uncultured bacterium | reverse complement strand
CACCCGGTCGGCCGCCTCCCCGGCCGCCTCCCCGGCCGCCTCCCCGGCCGTCGGCGATGGGCGGCCCGGGCGGCCCGTGGTGCAACCGCCAGCGGACCCGGTCTCCCGGTCCTGCTGACAGCCCTGCTCGTCCTGACGGCCCTCACCGCCGTGACCGCGGCCGGCCCCGAGGCGACCGGCTCGTTCGACATCCGGCTGGTCAAGCGGTTCTTCTCGATCGGCACCGGCAGTATCAGCGGCACCTACTACCCGCTGGGCAGTGCCATGTCGCGCCTGTTCAACTCACAGCTGGACGGCATCGTGACCATTCCCGAACCGACCCGGGGATCGGTCGAGAACCTCGAGCTCCTGCGCGGCGGCGAGATCGCGCTCGGCCTCATCCAAAATGACGTGGCCTTCAACGCGTTCTTCGGCAAGGGCACATTCGACGGCCGCCCCTGGCCCCATCTGCGGGTCCTCGCCTCCCTGTATTCCGAGGTCATGCACGTGGCGGTGCGCCGGGACGCGGCCATCGCCTCGCTGTCCGACCTGCGCGGGAAGGTGCTGGCCCTCGGGGAGGAAGGCAGCGGCACCGCCCTCAACGCCCGGATCATCCTGGAACAGCTGGGCCTGGGGCCGGCCGACTTCACCCCGAGTTTCCTCGGCCTGACCAAGGCCCTCGCCGCGCTCGAGGGCGGCTACGTCGATGCCGTCTTCTTCACCGGCGGACTGCCGATCGAGGGGTTCGCCCTCCTGGGCGAACGCCTGCCCATCCGACTGCTCGAGTTCCCCCCCGAGTTCTGCCGGCACCTGATCACCGCCTGCCCCTTCCTGGCCGAGGAGGTGATCCCGGCCGGCACCTATCCCGGTCAGGACAGGCCGGTCGCCACGGTCGGCCTGCGCGCCCTGCTCTGCACCACCGACGCGTTCGATTCCGCGCTGGCCGAGCGCATGCTGGGCCTGATCTTCGATCACGCCGGCTATCTGGCGGAAATGAGCCGCGCCGCCGCCAGCCTTGGCCTCTCCACCGCCGTCAAGGGGGTGCCCGGCGAGATGCTCCACCCCGCCGTCCGCTCCTTCCTGACGGCGCGAGGCATCCGCCTGCCCTGATCCTCCCGCATCCCCCCCTCCCGGCGAAAGACGCTTCCGCCTCCCGCGGGCCTTGTTCGGGACGCCCAGCAGAAGCTTTCATCCTTCCTTCGCCTGAGGGGGGCGGCTTCCCCCGGGGATGGCGGCCGGGCCATGACTTCCCCGCCGGAAGGCGGTGAGGCAGACCGGCCGGGCTTCGACATCGCCTGCCGGGCGGCACGGCAGGAATCGGACCGGCAGGGGCGGGCGCCGCCCACCGGTGAGCGGCGCCCGCTTTGTATGATGACTGCTGGACCGCCCGGCGCGGGGCCGGGAACGGGCCGGCAGGGGTCACTCGTCCGACTGGCGGACGAACACGATGGTCACCCGGTCGCGCTGTTGACCGGTGCCGAACCGGAAGAGAACGGGGTTGACGTCGAGACCACTGCAGAAGGAACCCTTGTCATCCTGGTAGTCGAGATAGGCTTCCAATTTGTACAACTTCAGAAAGTTGCTATTCTGCTGAAGGTACAAGGCCATTTCCTGCTGGCCGGCCTTGCCCCAGGCGGGGGTCACAAAACTGGTGCTGACCAGATGCCGGATCTCCTGGGCGCTGGCGGGCTGGAGGTTGGTCTCGTCGAGATATTTGCCCTTGCCCTCGTATTCCTCGGTGATGACGCGGCGGACCACCTGGGCCATGATCAGGTCGAGATCCGCTTCTTTTTCTTCGCGGGCAGGGAAGACCTCGAACGGTTTCCCATCGAGATCTTTCAGGTAGGTTATTTCGTAGCAGATGCTGTTTTCGAAGCGGTCGGGGGGGGTGACCCGGTCCAGCCCGAGCTGGGAAAAACTCTGGGCGGAAACCGACAGGGGAAGGAGCCCAAACAGGACGGCAACAACGACACGCACAAGAGAACGGGAGCGGAACATGGGAAAAACCTCATGGATCTGGGAACTTCCGGACGGTTTGCCCTGACGGGTTGCTCCGGATGGTCGGGCTCGCGTTACGCAAATCCCATACCACCTTCGGCAGACGCCAATTCCCCGCTTAGGGGGCTGGCCTGCCCATTGGTTGCACATTCGGCGACCCCTGGTTGGTCAAAAATTGAGCAGGAAAGATCGGAAACCCCGCCCTTCCCCTCCCTGCATCCCGAGGAGAAGATCCTGTCCTCCCGTATCGTCCATCCGGTCCGTTGGCCGCCCGGCCTCCCGTCAACGTGCCGTCGGGTGCTCGTCACCCATGGCTTTCTGCCTCTCCTGCCTTCTGCTGGTCACGAACCCGGTCTGACCTGGCGGTCATGGGGCGGTCCTCTGCCGCCGGGGGGAGCCTTCCCCCGCCGCCCAGGGTCCCAGAAGCCTTTCCGGCCGATTGACAACCCTGCCGGCCTCCCGTATGATCGGCCCAATTGCCATCCGGTTCGACCCGGGCCACCTGCCGCCCCGCTCCTCCCTGCCGGCCTTTTGCCCTGCCGCGCCGCGCCGGGGACGGGAACCGGTGCCCCCTGGACCCCGGCCGGCGATGCAAAGGAGGAGAACCCATGAAAAGCGTTCGTATCGAGTTCGCCGGCCCGCAGTCGGAAGCGATGGCCCGCCGGTTCTTTTCCTACCTGGTCGATGGCGGCCTCGAAGACCACCTGATCCAGAACCTGTCAGGGGCCGGAACCACCCTCGAGATCACCGACAGCCACGCCGGTGATCTTACCGTCCTCTTCCAGTGCCGCGAAGGTCAGGAAGCGACCGGCAAGACACCCAAGACCCGCCGCCTCCGGGCCTTGTAAGAGAGCGGGACGGCCAACCCTTCGGCACGGCCCCCCCGCCCGCCAGGCCGCCCTTCCCCGAACCAACGATTCCCCCTGGGGTTCGTTGGCCGGATGCCGTCAGGGAAAGCCCCCCGCGTGTCGGCGCGGGGGGCAGGTCAAACCGGACAAGGAAAGGGCTCAGGCGGCCAGCCGGTCAGCGGCGGGCCCCACCCGGCCCGGCGAGGACAATTCCCGGTACAGAGGGCAGGTGCGCTGAAGGTCGGCCGGCGAACCCACTCCCAGCACCCGGCCCCGGTCGAGGACGATGATCCGGTCGGCCACCCGCGCCGTCGCCCCCCGGTGGGTGACGATCAGGCAGGTCAGGTCGGGGGCCGCCGCCCGCAGTCGGCGCCACAGGCGCCGCTCGCTGGCGGCGTCGAGACCGGCGGTCACGTCGTCCATCAACAGCAGTTCGGGCCGGCCCGCCAGCGCGCGGGCCAGCGACAACCGCTGTTTCTGGCCGCCCGACAACCCGGTGCCGCGCGGCCCGAGACGTTCCCCGAACCCGCCGGGCAGTCGCTCGATCTCCTCGCGCACCTGGGCCAGTTCGGTGGCCCAGAGCACCCGCTCCTCGCCCAGGCCCCGCCAGAAGTCGATGTTCCCCCGGACCGTCTCCGAGAAGACCACCGGCTCCTGCTGTACCAGGCCGATCCGCTCCCGCCAGGCCCGCCGGTCAAGCCCGGCCAGGGAACGGCCGTCGACCAGGATCTCCCCCGCCGCCGGGTCGAGCAATCCGGCCGCCAGATACAGCAGGGTGCTCTTCCCGGCTCCGATCGGCCCAACCACTGCCACCTTCTCGCCGCGCCGGACAGTGAAGCTCACCCCCTCCAGCCGGAAGGCATGCCGCCCATCCCCGGCCGGTTCCGGGTAGGTGAACCGAACGTCCCGGAAGGCCAGCTCGGTGAACGGCCGATGGGGCGAAGCCCCACCGGCAGAAAGCGCGGAAATCGGGACCCTGACCGCGGAGCCAGGGAGGGCCGCGGCGGTGACCCCAGCCGCCGGCCCGCTTCCTTCGACCTCTTCGAGCCGGTCAATGATCACGCAGGCCTGCGACAGCGTCACCAACAGCATGGGGATGTCCATCACCGTGGGCAGGATCATCCCGAGGTAGCCGAAGAACGCGTAGTAGGCCCCGAGGCTCAGGGCGCCGCGCGCCACCAGCACGCCGCCGAAGACCAGCACCAGGATCTCCCCGAGGTAGGTCAGGAACTCGAAGTAGATCTGGAACAGCCCTTCGGTGCGGGCCTGCTCGAACTCGCGCGCCTGCCGCCGGGCCAGCAGTCCGGCGAACCCCGACCGCTGGGGATCTTCGGCGGTGAAGGCTTTCAGGATGCGGATCCCGCTGAAAGCCGCCTCGAGGAAGGCGGTGGTTGCCGAGACCTGCTCCTGCACCGCTTCCACCCGGCTTTCCATCGTGGTCTGCAGACGCCAGAACAGCAGAAGCATCAGGGGCAGTGGAACCACGGCCGCCAGCGCCAGCCAGGGATGCAGAAGGAACATGCCCGCCGCACAGCTGGCGATGATGGCCGCGGCGGTGATCGCCCGGAAGATCCCCGAACAGCACAGCCAGGGCAGGCCCGCGGGGCCGTTGCGGAGGTTGTCGGTGAGGCGGGTCACCAGGTCCCCCGTGCGGAAACGCAGGAAGAAGTCGGGCTCCCGCGCCAGGGCGGCCCGGACAAACCGCTCCCGGAACCGGCACTCGAAGAACAGGTTCAGCAGGGACCGCACCCAGGGGTAGACGGCCCCGACCAGCGGGCCGAACCCCAGGGCCAGCAGAAGAAGAAGGTCGCGGTTGCGCCCGGCCAGGGCCTGCTCCAGTCCCAGCCGGCCCGCCTGGAAGGCGGCCAGTCCCGCCGTCAGCCCGTCGAGAACGCGGCTGAACAGCAGGGGCAGGAGAACGGCGGCGGCGGCCGACAGGCCGGTCAGGACGAACAGACCGGCCGCCGGCCAGATGAGGCCGCGGTACTGGCTGGCGATCCAGCCGAGGTAGTAGCGGCGGGGGTGCCGCCGCCTGGGGTTCGGGGTCATCGAAGACATGCTCTGATTCCTCGCTCCGTGGGGAACTGCCAGGCGGGCCGCGGGTCATCTGCGGCAACGCCGTGGGGGGGAAGCACCCGATCGGCCATACCCGGTGCTGTCAGGGTGGCCTCGACCGGGAGCGGGTATGCCTGAGGGGAGCGGACCGGACGCCGCCCCGCCGATGGCGGCTCGGCCGGAAAGGACCCAGCCTCACCTCGTCCATCCGGAGACCGCCAGGGGTGAAGCGGCCCGCGACGGCCCGGCCGCGCCTGACCCCACCGGGCACCCGCCATCCAGGCTTCGATCAGCCGCCCTGGTGGGTTCTCCTCAAGCCGCGTCAGATCGGCCCAGATCCGGCGGTTCCCGTGGTTCATCACGCGCTCCATGGGTCACCTCCTGACACTGCCGCGGGCGCGGGCAGGGCCGGGGCCGGCCGCTGGGCCTTCCGGGCCGCCGCCCGGGAAGCCC
>CAZKPI010000387.1:0-5337 GCA_964554555.1 uncultured bacterium | reverse complement strand
GTCGGTCGATACCGCCGCCAGCCCCTTGGCCAGCAGGATGACCAGCGAGGTGGCCGCCATCGACCATGCCCCCTTTCCCAGCCCAGCCCCGATCTCGCGCCAGGTCAGCAGGCCGTCCCGCCGCACCAGCCAGAGGCCGGCCGCCAGCGCGATCACCACCGCCGCCAGCAGGATCCGGACGGTGGGCAGATCGGAACACACCGAGACGATCGTCAACCCCTCGTCCCGGGACCGGAGCGCGTTCCGGACCGCGAAGCCCGCCACCCCCGCCACGGCGGCCGCGACCAGCCCCCCCAGCGGGACCAGCATGTGCCGCAGGCCCGCCGCCGACGTCCCTCCGGAAGCCAATCCCTGCGCCGCGGTCCCGGCTTCCCCGCCCGCCGGCTCCATGACCGGGACGACGGGGGTGCCTCGCCTGGCCGCCCCTGCCCCGGGGCTGGCCGGGCCGGCACCGCCGCCCCCGTCGTCGAGCCGGGCCCCGAGCCAGCGCCCCGTCCAAGCCGTCACCCCGGCCAACAGCAGGCCCAGGAAGGTCATCACGTGGAAGGGAACGGCATCCAGGAACAGCGCCGACGAACCCGCCTTCACCCCCAGCGGTTCGGCCGCGCCGGCCAGCAGGGAAGCCTCGAACCCCGCCCAGGTCGACAGCAGAACGACCGACACGATCGTGGCCGTCTGGTCGGTCAGGTAGGCCAGCAGAGCCGGCGAGAGGCGATGCACCCGGCCCATCGTCCGCATCGACGCCCCGCACACCAGCACGTTGGCGTAATCATCGAAAAACACGCTCAGGCTGAGCAGGAAAGTCGCCACCCGGGCCCGGCGCGGCGAGTCGAGCCGCCCGGCGATGGCCGCCGCAAACCGCTCGTAGGCCCCACTGCGCGCCACCACTTCGAGCAGACCGCCGACCAGCAGGATGAACAGGGCAATCTCGAGCCGCTCCCGGTCGGCCAACGACAGGGCGAGGTATCCCAGGCCGCGTGCCCCGCCCGCCCAGAACGCCCCGCCGGCCAGCGTGAAAGCCCCCGCCAGGATGCCCACAAAAAGGGCCAGCGCCACCCGGTGCGTGGCGACCGCGACCACAATGGTCACCAGCGCCGGCACCAGCGACCACGCCCCGAACACCGCTTCCCCGCTCACGGGCCCCGTCTCGTCAACCCGTGCGATTGTCCTTGATCTCGAACCCGCGCCGGACGAGGTCGGCCTCCTCGTCCAGGGTCATCACCTTGAGCAGACCTTCGTTCAGCCCGTGGATCTCGACGTGGTGGTCACGGTACATCTGCAGGGCGGCGACGATCTCCTCGGTGATCACCTGGCCCGGCACCAGCAGAGGAATACCCGGCGGGTACGGGGTGACCATCCCGGTCGAGACCCGCCCCGCCCCCGCCCTCAGCGGCACCGGTTCCCCGTCGCAGTAGAAGGCATACCGCGGCTTGAAGCGGATCGGCGACAGGCTCAGCCGGAAATCCTTCAGCACCCCGTTGGCCGGCTGGTCGGCCAGGTTGCCGCACAGACTCTCGATGTTGGCCAGGGCGAGGTACAGCCGGTTGAGCTTCGAGTAGGTGGCGCCAATGGTGATCAGCACGGTCAGCGTGTTGAAGGTCGACTTCTCGATCTGGATGTTGTGCTTGCTCAGCAGGAGGCGTTCGACCTCACGACTGCTGAGGCCGGTCTTCGTCACGTCGATGGTGAGCTTGGTGGGGTCGAGCCGAACCTTGTCCGTCCCGTTGCGCAGTTCGTCGGAGATCAGGTCATCCAGTTCGAGCACCCGGAACTTCTCGAGCGAGTTGATCGCCTCGCGCAGGGACCGCGCCAGCTCGAGCGTGCGCGCCAGCAGGCTGTATCCTTCCATGGCCATCTGCTTGCGGGCCGCGTCCAGCGAGGCGATCATCGGGTACTGCGGCGAGGTCGAGGTGTGCATGTTGAAATTTTCCCAGAAGAAATCCTGGATTTTTTCGAAGTCGGGATCGTTGACGTGGATCATCGAGGCCTGGCTGAAGGCGCTCATCGTCTTGTGGGTCGACTGGGTGGCGTAGTCGGCCCCCGCCTCCATGGCGCAGGGGTAGAACTCAGGATGGAACCGCGCGTAGCCGTACCACGCCTCGTCGACGATCACCTTGATGCCGCGCCGGTGGGCCTCCTGCACGACGTGGGCAATGTCGTAGGTCAGCCCGTCGTAGGTGCAGTTGGTCAGGATCAGCGCCTTCACCGGCTTCCGCGCCGCCAGGGCCCGGTCCATCGCCTCGAAGATGCGCTTCTTCGGAACCGGCCCGAAGATGCCGTAGACGTTGTTGACCGACGGCATCAGGTAGATCGGCTCGGCCCCGGCCAGCACCACCCCGTGGTGGACCGACTTGTGGCAGTTGCGGTCGAGCAGGATCGCGTCGCCAGGCTTCAACAGCGTCTGCAGAAGGATCTTGTTCGAGGTCGAGGTGCCGTTCGTGGAGAAGAAGGTGTAGCGGGCACTGAAGGCCCGGGCGGCCAGCTCCTCGGCCTCCTTGATGATGCCGGTCGGGTGCAGGAGGGAGTCGAGCATGGGCACCGACACCGACACATCTGACCGGAAGAGGTTGGCCCCGAAGAAATCGTAGTAGTCCTTCACCCAGGGTGAACCCTTGATCGAGAAGCCCGAGGCATGCCCCGGCGTGTGCCAGGAATCCTTGGCCTTGTTCGCGTATTCGACCAGCTTCTCGAAGAACGGCGCGCGGTTCTTGCTGTTGGTCACCTCGTTGCGCACCTTCCGGACCACGTCGTCCCAGTCGCGGTCGCCTTTGTAGAAATACCCGTTGAGAAGACCCCCGGTGGTGACGTTGGGGGCATACTTCTCGTCGGTCAGCAGGAAGATGTTGACCTCATACCGCAGTTTCAAAAACGCCCGAATCATCTCGGACCCTTCCAGGCGGCCGGACCCCGCCTCGGTGTTGAACGGAAGTTCCCACTCGGTGAGAACAACATGAATCGCCCAGGTGGGTGCAGGCCTCGTCAAAGGTGGTGGCCCCCACGATGTTCAGGCCCCGCTGGCCCAGTTCACGACTGGAAATGTCGAGCGAAACCGGGTTCGGATCGAGCAGGAGGATTTTGTATTTCATGGTGTGACTCCCGTGGTGTGATGCGGCCCCGACGCACCCTCGCGCCGGTGAAACGTCCATCATACCACGGAATCTTTCGTTCTGCGAAGTTTCCAACGGCATCCCAGGGCAAACGCCCGCCATGGGCCGCCCGTTCAGCGCGGGAGGAGTTCCGCCCCTCCCGACCGCCTCGCCAGGCGCCTCCAGCCCCTTGAACCCTGGCGTCGGCCTGCCGAACGACCGGCATTCGGCAGGCCGTCCGCCCGCGGCGCGGGCCTTCCAGGCCGCGCGTCTCTGCCGCCGATGCAGATTCCCGGTTGGCGTTGGCCCTGAATGCCGACCCCCTCAACCACCCGCCCCGAAATGTCGATGGATCTCGGAGAGATCATCCGGAGGCGAACCACATGGTTGGCGTTACTCCCGTTGGCGTCATCACCGACAAACCCGCCGAGAGCCGGCACTTCTACGGCACTGTCATGGGCATCGAGCGCGTCCAGACCCTTCGACGGCTGTTCATGGAGAACATGGAAGGGGTCATCCTTCGCCTCGAAAGCCCCGCCATCGAGGTCCTCGAGACCGAGACCAAGGTCCTCGAACGCTCCGTCAACCAGACCGTGCGCCGCGAGTTCCGCATGATCATGCGCCCCCGCGACATCGGCGGCGTCCTGTTCCGCCTGGCCAAGGAGGGCATCACCCCCCAGACCAGCCCCTTCGGCTCGTTCGTCTTCGACGACCTGAACGGCATTTCCTGGGAAATCAAGACCGGCTTCCAGGGCATGGTCTTCGACAACCCCCTGACCAACCGCCCGGCCGCCAGTCCGCGGCCGTCCTGAGGCCCGCCCTGCGGCTGACCAGGCCGTGATCAGAACACCAGCGTCCAGACAAACCCGCTGACCAGGATGACCACGAGGGGATGAACCTTCCCCTCCCTGGCGGCCAGGACGCCAAAGGAAAGGACGGCCAGGGCGAGGGACCACCGGTCCACGACCACCGACGCCCCATAGTTCCAGGTGGCATACAGGATCAGGCTGACGACACCCAGTTGCACCCCCCGCCGGGCCGCCAAGCCCCGGGCATCGTTCCCCGCCTGGCCCACGAAGAATGCCAGGCCCACCAGGAGCGCCAGGCCAGGGAGCACAACCGCCCCCGTCGCCAGCACCGCGCCGGCCAGCCCCCCCCGGGTGAAACCCACGAAGGTGGCCGCGTTGACGGCGATCGGCCCCGGGGTCATCTGCGCGATGGCGATGAGCCGGGAAAACTCGGGGAAGGTCAGCCAGTGCCACTTGTCGACGATCTCGTGCTGGATGAGGGGGATGGTGACCATTCCCCCACCATAGGCGCCCAGGCCGATCAACAGGAAACTCTGGAACAACTGCCACAGGCTAGGAGGCATGGCCCCCCCGGAGGTTGCGATGGAGAGCGGGGTCACTCCAGATCCCCCGCGCCGGCGGCCGGCGCGCCCGGCCGGAAGAGCAGGAGGCCGAGGATGCCGGTGACCACGATGGTCCAGACCGGATGCAGGTGCAGGACGAGGACGGCCGCCAGGCCCGCCGCGCAGACCAGGAAACTGCGCCAGTCCCGCAGGAGCTTCCGCCCGAAGGCGAAACCGGCGAAGGCCAGTTGCCCGGCGACCGCGACCGCGCACCCCTGGAAGAAGGTCGCCACTTTCGGATGGCCGAAGAACGGGGCGGCGAACAACGCCACCGCCAGGATGGTGAGAAAGGAGGGCATCACGGTGCCCACGACCGCGGCCGCGGCCCCCGCCCATCCCCGGAACCGGCGGCCCTGCAGGAAGGCGAGGTTGACCGCGATGGGGCCGGGAACGACGGTGGCGGCGGCCATCTCGCCCAGAAACTCCTCGTCGGTGAGCCACCGTTGCTTCAGGACCAGCTCGTGGCGCATGACGGTGGCCATCGCCAGGCCGCCCCCCAGGGTGAAGGCCCCGATCCGGGCAAAAGCCCAGAAGATGTTGATCAGCCGGATCGGACCGGTGGGGGAACCGGAGTCGAGATCAGGGTGGGGTGATTCGTTCATGGATCGGTTGGGGGTTCATGGTAGCCCCTGACCCCAGGTTCCCGCAAGAGCGGCCTCCGGGGAATTCGGCACCGATCCCGGTGGAACACCCAGGGGAAGCGCAGGCCTTGGAACCGTCGTTCGGGCGGGGGGAGCTCCGCTCCTTCCAGCCGCCTCGCCAGGGGCGACCAGCCCCTTGGCCCCTTCTTTCTGCCTGCCGAACGCGGCGCACCGGCAGGCGGGCCGCCCGCTTCGCGGG
>CAZKPI010000386.1:0-5350 GCA_964554555.1 uncultured bacterium | reverse complement strand
AGTCCGATGAAAAGCTGTCCGTGCAGTTGCTGGGCGACGGCTCGGGGATCAACACCCTGGCCGGCAGTCGCGGCCACTTTCGCAAGTTCGGCTCTCCCACCCGGTACTCGCATGGGGCCTGGTGGCGCCTGCGTGTCGGCACCGGCGCCCCGCACGACCCGGTGCGGTTCCACCTGCTGGTGCTGATGAAGGCACGGCGCAGTCGGCAGGCCGATCCGCTTCGCCGGCTGGTCCGGCGCGTGGCCCCCCGCCTGCGGAGCCGCTTCCGCCTGGCCATGGTCGGCCCCGTCGGCTCGCCGTCCTTCCGCCGGCTTCCTCCCGACCTGCGCCGGGCCATTCCCCTCCTGCCCGGCGGACAGGGGGAGTGGGAATCCGGACGCCGCCACGGGGTGGTGCGGCGGTCCGGACGGGGGGAACTCCTGGTGGCCTGGCAGTCACACGGGGTTCGCCGCTTCCCCTCACGGGATCTCGGCCAATTGGTCATCTTTGGCCTGGCCGCCTTCCTGACCATGTTTCTGGGCCGCCTGACCATTTTCGAGCCGTCCCGGGCGATTTCCCTGCGCTGGGTTCTGCCGGCCCTGGTTCTCGGCGTGACCCTTCCCATCCAGGTGTTCTTCGGCCTGGCCATGGCCGAGCAGAGCCGCCGCCTGCAGGACAAGGAGACCTTCGAGACCCACCGCCGCATCGAGGCCCGCCTTCAGCAGATCGACCAGAACTTCTCCGCCTACCTGCAGAAGATCGCCCGCCAGCATCAACAGGCGCTCGACTGGTTTATCGCCGGCCGCACCGACCCGCCTCCGGGCGGGTTCACCGTCGACGACCTGGCCGCCGGGACCGGTCCCGCCCGCCAGAGATGCCCGCCCGGCCTGGTCAGCGGGTATCTGTTCGATGAGCTGGGGACCCTGACCAGGGTCCTGCGGCTTCCCGGCCAGAACCAGGTCACCGACCGCCAGATCGCCGTCGAGACCGTCAGGAAGCTCCTCGGGCTGGTGCTGGGCAACCGCGAGATGACCGATTTCGAGGATCCCTTCTTCGTCCACTTCATGCGGAACCTCGGATGGTTCACCGAAAGCAAGGTTCTGCAGTCCCAGCGCTTCCAACTGCTGGATCTGCGGACCGACCCGCGCCGCCCCCAGGGGCTGACCGGGGTCTTCCTCACGCATGACCGCCGGCCCCTCCTGCGGGAGTATTTCCGGCGGGTGTTCGCCCGCCCCGAGGAACGGGGCGGGCTGGCCCTCGCTCTCGTCTCCTGCGACGAAGGGGTGCTGGTGGAATCCCTTCCCAGGCGGTTTCGCGCCTGGAACGACGGCAGTCGGCTGGGCGAGAAGGTCGTGATGCAGGGGCAGACCATGGATGCCAGGCTGACCACCTCTCGCGGGACCCCCCTGCTGGTCACCTGCATGCCCGGTCGCAACCTCACCGGGTATCTCCTGGTCGGGGCGGTGCCGGTGGAAGGGGTGGTCGCGGCCGGGGCCCGCCTGCGGTCCTGGATGCTGGCCACCCTGGCCGCCGGATTCCTTCTCGCCATTGCCTCCGGCTGGTCGCTCGTCTCGTTCATCCTCGGCCGCCTGCGGGAGATCGGCCGGGGTCTCGACCTCATCGCCGCCCATCGCGCCGAGCTCAAGCTGGCCTGCCCGGATGGGGACGAATTCGCCGAGCTGGCCCGGGGCCTCGAACATGCCGCGGTCACCCTCGAGGAGGTCTATTCCTCGCTTCCCATCCAGGAAACCCTCGTCCGGGCCGAATCCCTGGCCGGCCCTGACTTCCGCGTCGCCGGCAGTTTCGACCCGGGCGCCGACCCTGGTGGCGACTACATGGACGCTTTCCCCGCCGGCCCGCACCGGTACATCCTGGCGATTGGTGATGTGTTCGGGGAGGGGTGGCAGACGGCCCTGCTGGTGGCCTCGGTCCGGGTGGCCCTGCGCCTGCACGTGGAACAGCATCCCGACTGGTCGGCCGCCGCCCTGGCCGCGGCCCTTCGTGACCATTTCCTGCGCGTGCGCAGTGTGGTCAAGCACATGGCTTTCGGGCTGGTTCTGCTTGACCGGCCCAGCGGCGGCTTCGAGTGGCTGGGGGCAGGCATCTGCCCCCCCCTGCTTCTGCGGGAGGGCCGGGCCCGGTTTCTGCCCGTGCGTGACCCGCCCCTCGGGGCGGCGGTCCGGCGCCCCTTCACCGTGCTGACCGGAAAGCTGGAGCCTGGGGATGCGCTGGTCCTGCATACCGACGGGTGGGTCAAGACCCTCGACCGCCAGGGGCACCCCCTGGGCTTCGATTCCTTCGCCGCCTGCGTGGAGCGGGCCCGACACCCCGATCCCGACCGGATGATCGCGGCCGTGCGGGCCGAGCTGGCCGCGGCAGGCTTCGACGACTGGGTCGGGGACGACCGCACCATCCTGATCGCCGTCCGGGCGGCGGCGGAGGGCACCCGGCATGGCTGACCCGCGTCCGGTCACGACCTGGCAGGGGGCCCTGTGGACGGTCCTGTTGTTCCTCCTCGTTTGGGTTCCCCTGGAGGCCCTGTTCCTGTATGGCCTTGATCTTTCCCAGGAGTCGGTCCTGGAGGCCGCCGCCGCGATCCGACAGCGCGACCTGTCCTGGACCCTCCTGCGCTTCCGCCACCTTCTGCAGGCCGATGAGATCCTGACGCGGCGGTGGCGGGCCGCTCTGCGCGCGGTCGGCACCGGCGGGCCGGCCTCCGCCCAGGCCGCGCCGACGCCTGAAACATGGCGGTCCGCTGTGGTCACCGCCCTGGCGGATTTCCCCCCCGCCGCCTATGACCTGCTGGTGACCGACGGGAAGGCCATCTTTCCCCCCGCTCCTGGCTATGACCCTTCCCTGCTGGGCGGGTTCCTGGCCACCTGCACCATGCGGGCGGATGCCACCCGGTCGGTGGCCGCCATGTTCGCCGCCATGGTCCGGATGCGTCGTGACCTCGACTACATGGGCAGTGAGCGGTTCTCCACCTTCCGCTGGATTCCTCTGCCCTCCTTCCCGGGCCTCGCCAACCGTATTTTCGACCGGGTCTGGACGGGAGACACGGTGGTCTTTGGCGCCAACACCCCCCGCCACTCCTGGGCGGCCTTCGGCCATGTCCCCGGCTGTCCGGGCTGGCGCTATCTCCTGACCTTTCACCGCCAGCATCTGCCCGATGAGTTCCTGCGGCGGCTGTCGGAGGCCGAAGCCCGCCGGGAGGGCCTCGACGTGGCCTGGCATCCGCCGGGGGAGGGGACGGGCCGGGTCGCGGGCCAGCTGTCCCGCCAGGGCCGCCATCTCCTGCTCTCCGATTTCGACGAGCGCCTCGGCCTCCTCGAGGCCAGGACCCGGCTCCCCCTCGGCCTGTGGACAGTCTACGGCTTGGCCTGGGTGGTCAACCTGTCCTTCAGCCTTGCCGCCTGGCTGGTGGCCTGGCGGCAAGGACTGGGAGGGGGCGCTGTCTCCGTGCCGGTGGCCCGCCAGCTCGCCCTGGGCATCCTGCTGGGGGCGGGGTTCTCCCTCCTGATCTCCCTCGTCGTAGCGCAAGGAATGCTCGGCACCAAGGTCTTCGGCGACCTGCAGACCTCGCTGGTGGAGGCGGAACGGGAGATGCGCGGCCTGGAAGAGGATTTCAACCGGTATCTGGAAAAGATATCCGCCGACTATCGCGCCCTCATCCGGCAACTGCCCTGGCCCTGGGACCCCCGCCGCGGCATCCCCCTCGTCGAACGCCTGTCCGGCCTGCACCAGGTGGCTCTCCTGCACCTCATGAAGGAAAACGGAGACCGGCTCCTCACCCGGGGGCCGTTCTCCTGGGGAGCGTATCACCTCTCCCGGAAGCCGGCCGCCGAGCGTGAGGCCTTCCTCCTCGAACGGATCCCGCGGGGCGCCTACCTCCTCGAGCACGAACTCCAGATGCTGGCCGATGCCGACGACCCGGCCCGCGGCGACGTCGAGGTGCGCCGCCGCCTGTTCCGCGAAGGCCGCAAGAGCAACAAGTTCCTCAACCCGAAACTGTTTGCCATCGTCTCCCGCATGGTCTGCCAGGCCTTCAACCGGGGATCCGCCATCACCCCGCAGGATATCGAGGAGTCCAAGGGAGGGGTTCTGCTGAACCTTGTCCTGCAGGGCCGCGAGATCGAGGTGCTCAACGACATTCTCGGCCGGATGGGAACCCTCGCCCCGTTCAAGATGGCCAATTTCGAGGGACTGGCCTTCATCGACGTGGTCAAGGACGCGACAGGTTCCGGGCGGATGGCCGCGCTCCTGTTCCACCGGGTCACCAATCTGGCCGACCAGTTCCTGCGCCAGCGGTATCTGCGCGGGCGGGGGCAGAAACGGTTCCCCCAGGGGGCCGTGGCCTTCGAGTCCCTCAAGGACGACCACGGGATGATCCTGGATCCCGGGCTGGCCGCCGTCCTGCGCCGCACCTTCACCGAGGTCGAACGGCAGGTCGCCTTTCTCCCGGCCATCGGGTCCGGGCCCGGCTCACTGTTCCTGGCGCGCTGCAGCAGCCGCCTGCCCAGCCATGTCCTGTTCGTGACCCTGCCTCTCGACCGCCTCTCGGCCGGCGCTCTCCAGCTGGGAAGATGGATCGGGGCGGGGTTCTTCCTGCTCCTGGTCCTGGCGGCCGGCACCACCGTGGCTCTGCGCCGCGTCTTCCTGGCACCCCTGGCCGATCTTCAGCGCTCGGTCGGCGCCATGGCCCGGGGGGATGTCGCGGCTCCCCGGGCCACTCCCGCGTTTGGTGAGATGGGGGCGCTGGCCGACCTCTTCAACCAGACCCTCGATCGCCTGCGCCAGATGAACATTGCCCGCACCGTGCAGGAGAATCTCCTGCCTGCCGCGGGCCTCCAGGCCGGCACCTTCGCCCTCCGGGGTCAGTCGGTCATGATGTCCCAGGTCGGCGGCGACTACTTCGATCTTCTGCCGGCCGGCCCCGACCGGGTGCTGGTGGTCGTCGGGGACGTGGCCGGACACGGCCTTCCCGCGGCCATCGTCATGGCCATGCTCAAATCGGGGTTGATGGTGCTGGCCGCTGAGCCCATCGGCATCGACGAGGTCGCCCGCCGCATGAACGAGACCCTCCTGCGCCTGCTCTCCCGCACCAAGATGATGACCGCCTTCCTCGGGTTCCTCCAGCCGTCGTCGGGGGCCTTCTCCTTCACCAATGCCGGCCACAACTATCCGCTACTGATCTCCGCCCGCGCCGGTAGCCGGTATCTCAAGCAGATCAACCTCCCCCTGGGGTCCCTGAAGAACCGCACCTACCGGAAGGAAGACCTCACCCTCGACCCCGGTGACACCCTCATCATCTGCACCGACGGCGTCCTCGAAGCGGCCGGCCGTGGGCATGGTGGAGAGCCGGAGTTCGAAC
>CAZKPI010000385.1:0-5359 GCA_964554555.1 uncultured bacterium | reverse complement strand
CGCCGGCCAGGGCGGGGGGCAGGACCACGGTGCCGCTGGCGTCGCGCACCAGGCGCACCGCGGCGGAGGCCACATACAGGCTTTCGATCAGGACGTTCCCCTTCACCAGTTCCCAGAAATCGGGGGTCACGCTGACCAGGTCGACGGTGGCGGCCGGCAGGCTCTCGGTGGCGGGGTCACCCAGCTGGACGCTGGTGAGGCGGATGGTGGGGAAGTCGAGGGTCAAATTGCCGACCTTGACCGGCAGGCCGAGATAGGCGCCGGCCTGGCTTTCGAAGACCTCCTTGAGGTTGCCGAGGTTGAGGAAGCGCGTGTAGACGTAATACCCCGCGCCGGCCAGCAGAAGGAGAACGACGATCAGGACGGTGCCGATGATCCGCAGGACAGGCCGGCCGGCGGAAGGACGGTCGGCGGTCTCACCGGGGGATTCCGGTTCGAGGGGGGCAGGGGAGGATGGCTGGGAGGGGGTTTCGGCATCCATGGGAAGACCTCCGGGGAGGGATTCAGCGTGGTTTCAGGCCCAACGAATAGGCGGCCACGTGGAAATCGATGAGGGCGTTGCGGGAGGATTCCATGCCGCCGTCCCGGGCGCACAGGGTGACGCGGGACGGCAGGAGGAACCCCTGGCACGGCTCGTTTTCGACCTTGAACAGGGTGTGGAAGGAGGAGGATCCGCCCTGCAGGAACTCCACCTCGATCGAGACCAGGACATATTTCTCGCCGATCCTGACCCAGCGCGGCACGAGGCGCTGGACGGACCGGGAGGCGGCGTCGGCGGCCTCGAGCATCAGCAAGCGGAACTCGGGATCGAACGTGAGCTGGACGGTCTGGCCGGGGGCCCGGTCGGGATAGGCCACGACCAGGGAGGTGCCGGTCAGGGAGATGGTGGGCGTGGCCGGCAGGCGCGTGCAGAGATTGCGGAAGGCCAGAGTCTCGTAGGCCTGGAAGAAGCCTTCGGCGGCATTGGTGATGGCGTCAGCGACGTCGGCGACCAGCGAGCCCTTTTCGACCTGCAGGAGGGCGTCGCGGTCATAGGCGACGGTGAATCCCTCCAGCCCCCCGTAGGTTAATTCCAGGGCGGGCGGGGGCAGGCCAAGGGAATGGGCGGTGAAGGTGACCTGCTCACTGCGGATCTGGGCGGAAAACGTCGCCAGGCCCTGGTCTTCCGGGCACTGGTACAGCCTGGCAAGCGTGGCCTGCAGTTCACTCAGGGTGGGAGGGGAACCGCCCTGGGCCAGGCATGGCCCGGCGTGGAAAAGAAGCGCCAGCAGGAAGACGGCGGTGCCCATGATGGGCGCCCCCCGGGCTGGCGAACCGGGCCCGGGGCGGGCGAAGAACCTGGCCTGGGCCCGGCGTGCCAGGCTGGCGGACAGGGCGGCCGGTGCGAATGGATGAGGCATGGTGGTCAGACGGCATTCTACTCCTCGCGGGTTCCCCTGCAAAGCCGTCCTGCCGATCCGCTCCCCCAGCCGCGCGGGGCTTCCTGAGGCGGTTTCCCCCTTCGGTACGGGAGCCAGGGGGACGAAAGAGAATAGAGAGACTGTTCCTGCGGAGGCGCTTTTCCGTGTTCGGGTCACCGGCATACCCCACCCGCCCCGGCCGCCGGCCGTCGTCCCGCCGGCTCCTCTGGCCCGCCCTGCTCCTGCTGGCTGTGGCCACCAGCTGTGTCAATGAGGGGGACCTGCGGTTCAATCCGGTCAGCCCGGGGGAAAAATACCGGTTGGCAGGTTCTTTGGTGGTTCCCGAGCTGACCGAATCAGACCTGCTGGCCTCGGCCCGCGGCCCGGCGGCGGAGATCAAGGCGATCAGCGACTTCAGCGTCTTCACCCTCACCGCCGGCGGCAAGACGACCCGGCCGGCCAAGGACGGCAGTTTCGTGCTGGCTGACGTCCCGTTTGCCGCCGACCTGGTGCTGACCGCCACGGCGGGGAAGGTCACCCTGATGAAGCGCCTGTATCCGCGCGATCTGCGGATGACCGACGTTTCCAAGCTGAAGGTGACCCTCGATTCGACGGTGCGGGCCCTGATCTGGCAGAAGGCCCATGCCCGCAATGTCGAGCTGACCGAATGGGACATCGCCGCCCGCGAGTATGAAACCGCCCTGGCCTCGCTCACCACGGCCCTCAAGCTGGCCCTGCAGTTGCCGAAGGCCAGCGTGCCCGCGACCGTCCTCGCCTTGCCGGCCGTGGACACTCCCGCGGCCGCCCTCGCCGCCGCCATCCTGCCGCGTGAGGCCGACCTGCGCGAGGCCTGGTCGGTCCTGCAGAATGCCCTGATGAACGAAAAGGCCGACCTGCTGTCGCACTACATCTCGCCCGAATTCACCAACGACTGGGATTCGACCTCGTCCTGGCATGACTTCAACGAAGCCATGGCCGCCTATTTCCGGACCTGCGCCATCACCAGTGCCTCCTACACCATCCTCGACATGGAATTCCTGCCCGGGGAACAGGCCCGGATCCGCACCGCGGGCCAGGTCCAGGGCCGGTATGAGATCTCGGAGATCCCTTTCGATACCGGGGTCTACACCTCCGACGTGTTCTGGCGGAAGGAGGGAACCTTCTGGAAGATCCGCCGGAATCTGCCCTACCGGCCAGGGCATCCGACCCAGGTGATGGCTGACAGCCGGTGGGGCGAGATCGCCCGGGCTCATGCCGACCTCCAGACCGCGATTTTCCGCGAAGACCTGGCGACGCTCGAAAAGCATGTCTCGCCGAACTTCGGCAACGACTGGGACGTGAACAGCACCTACGCCGACCTGCTGAACACGGCCCGCAGTCGGTTCAACGCCTGCGACGTGAAGACCGCCTCCTTCACCATCCGGTACATCGACATCATCGACGACACCCATGCCCGGGTCCACTGCTCGGCCGACGTGCTCGTGATCAGGCTCGCCCCTGGCATCGATGCGGGGACGGGTCCCATCCGGGCGGTGGTCGACTGGCGTCGGGAGGACGGGGTCTGGAAACTGTACCGGAACCTGCCCTACCGCTTCACCCACCCGCTCGACCTGCCCTGACCTTTCGCTCCCGGTCCGTTTCTGCTCTTTCGGCGGCTGAGGAGCGGGTTTCTGGCAGGCCCCGGGCTTGACATCCCGAGGGGTTCGGAGTACATCAGAATTCCGGTGCCGACCGGATACTCTCACTCCCCCTGGAGGTCCATTCCATGCCCACACCCCGTCAAATCGAACGGCGCCAGCGCGTTCTGCGCATCAGCCGGGAGCTGTTTTCCCAGCAGGGCTACCAGGAAACCACCCTCGACCAGATCGCGAAGCAGGCCCGGATCGGCAAGGGGATCATCTATCGGTACTTCGGGAACAAAGAAGACCTTCTGGTGGCGGTGTTTGCCGACAGCGTCGAGAGTATCCGGAGTGCCGCTCTCTCCGTCCGGCCGGTAGAGGGGGGCGACGCCGGGAAGATGGTCGAGCACATCCTGCGAAACTACCTCACCCAGATCGAGGAACAGAAGGAGATCTTCGCCTTCTTCGGCAAGATCCTGCTGGGTCTGCCGGCCACCCCTTGGGGGCAGGGCCTCCGCCACGATTTCATGGAGCGGTATCTCGAAATCGTCATGCGGCGGAAGAACGACCTGTACGAGGCCATGAAGCGGGGCGCCTTCATCCAGGCCGACCCCGAGAAGGTGATGTTCTGCATCCTGGGGGCCTTGAACGGCATCATCTGGTGGTGGATCCAGCACGGCTGTCCGCCCGGCCTGGCCAAGGAGGCGGAAGGGGTCGCCGATTTCGTCCTGCGGGGCATCCTGAGCGAGACCCATTCCCCGGCCCGGGCCGGCGCCGCGGGTCTTCCCCCCCGCCAGTAACCGGGAGACCGCAGGGCCCACGCCCTGGCGACGGGGCTGGTCACCAATCCCCCTGACGATGGGAGGGCGGCCCAGGTGGTCGGGGGAGGGCGCGGGCCACGAATACCGGTTTCGGGCATTCCCGCAAACCCGGCTACCGCTCGGCCGAGGCGTTCCGGGCCGGTTTCCCGTGCTGTTCCGCCTGGCTTCCTGATGGGGGGCAAGGCCGGCCGCCATCGCGGTGCCTCAGGAAAAAACCCGGTTCCCTGAAGGGGATGGCAACGGAACCGGACCAGGGCTCGACACGGTCCCGGGTTTATGGTAGTCTTCCTCCGTTCCTGCGGCCCCACTCCTTTTCCGTGTCCCCCAGGGCGGCAATCCGGGCAGGGCACCGTTCTAACGCCGGGGCCGGTTTCCATGGCACGTTCTCATCCCTTCCAGGAGGAATGATGTTGCGCTGTACCAAGGTTCTCATCGGATCACTCCTGTTCCTGAGCCTGTCTCTGACCCTGGTTCCGACTTTGCTGGCGGCCCCGCAACCGATTGAGGAGATCGCCCGGAAGATCCGGACCGGCGGCCCCGTGTCGCCCATCTACAGCCTGCAGGCAGACATCCAGATCCTGGTCGAGTTCGGGGTCGCCTCGTGGTATGACTGCCCCATCAAACCGGAGCCCGTCGTGCACCGGGGCCTTCGCGTGTCCGACAAGATCTATCCGGTCGCCCACCGCACGCTTCCCTTTGGAACGCTGATCAAAGCCATCAATCCCGTCAACGGCCGCAAGATCCTGTGCCGGGTCGTTGACCGCGGGCCGTTCATTGCCGGCCGCATCATCGACCTCGATGCGCACGGGGCGAAGGCTCTCGGCATCAACGGCATCGGCAAGATCGTGCTGAAGATCTTCCGGCTGTCGCCCAACCAGTTCGCCCTGAAGCGTTGAGGGGGCGACCCCTTCCTCCTTTTTCCGGAGGATTCGGGGCATTCCGTCGCAAAGGACAGACAATGGTCGTCAAAGAACTCAAACCCCTGTTCCTGGCCAGCCTGGTCTGCCTGGCCGGGCATCCCTTGTTCGGCCTGACCGAAGCCGGGAAACAACTCCTCGAACAGCTTCGGCAAAGATCCTCCGCGCCTCCCGCCGTGGAAACGCCGGCCGAACAGCTGTCCCTCCCGGCGCCGGTCCTGGTCCCGCCGCCTGCCGAAGCCGGGGCGTCCCCTGCCGAGGCGGTTCCGGCGGCAGCCGGGGAACCCGCCCCCCAGGCGAAGACTGCCGACCAGGAGGAGACCGCCGCGTCCTCCCCGCGAAAGGGAAAATCCCTGGGGCGGCGAAGCCAGGCCAGCGACCCGAAGGCCGCCGCCGCGGCATCCCCCGTCCTGCCGGCGGCCACTGAGCCCCTGCTCCTGAAACCGCCCCTGATCCCTGCCGCCCCCCGGACCACGACGCCTCCCCCTGAACGCCAGGGGAAGACCGGCTCCGCCGCCCCGGTGACCACCGCGCCGGCGGCCGGCCACCGGACATTCGGGGAAATATCGGACGAGGAACTGGTCCAGTTCGCCCAGGAATAC
>CAZKPI010000384.1:3433-5360 GCA_964554555.1 uncultured bacterium | reverse complement strand
GGCATCAGCAACCTGACCGCCGAGATGCTGTTCAAGGGGACAACCCGCCGGGAAGGCCTGCGCACCCTGTGGGACCTCGAATCCCTCGGCATCGAGTCAGGGCACGCCGCGGAGCCCGACCTCCTGCGCCTGGCCCTCGGCGCCCCGGCCGCCCACTGCGGCGCGGCGCTGGACATCCTGGCCGACGTCACCTGCCGCGCCACCTTCCCCGAGGAGGCTTTCGGCATCGAGCGCCGGAAGGTCCTGGCCCGCCTGCAAAGCATCCCCGACAACCTCTTCGAGAACACCTGGCGACTGTTCCATGCCACCTTGTACAAATCTCACCCGTATGGCAATCACGCTCTCGGCAGTCCCGCCGAGGTTGAGCGGCTGACCCCCGCCGACCTGCGGGCCTTCGCCGGCCGGTGGTTCACCCCCGACCGGATGGTCCTGGCCCTGGTGGGTGACCTCGGCGCCGACGAGGCGGTCCGCCTCGCCCACCGCCATTTCGGGCAGGGCCGCCCGGCGGGGCCCGCGGGCCGTGACGGCGAGACCGCCGCGGCCCCCCCCACCCCGCCCCCCGCCTCCCTTGAGGTGCAAGACCATCGTGCCAAGGCCCAGTCGATGCTCTGTCTGGGGTGGCTGGGGCCGGCGATCGGGCACCCGGATTACGTGCCGATGAAGGTGTTGAATGCGGTGTTCGGAGGGGGGATGGGGGCCCGTCTGTTCCGGAAGGTGCGCAATGAGGCTTCCCTGGCCTACATGGCGCAGGCCGTGTTCCCCTCGCGGGTCGAGGGAGGCGCCTTCTGCGCCATCGTCGGCACCTCCCCCGCCGCCGTGGGCACGGTCAAGAACATCATCCTGGCCGAGGTTTGCGACATCGCCGAGCACGGGGTCCCGGACACGGAAAGGGAGCGGGCGGCGGCGTATGTCGCGGGGCAGTTCGCCCTCGACCATGCCGCCTCCCTGCGCCAGGCCCACTACCTCTCCTGGTTCGAGCTGATCGGGGCGGGGTTCGCGTTCGACCAGGCCTACCTCGGGGAGGTCCGGCGGGTGACCGGGGATGACCTGCAACGGGTGGCACGCACGTATCTCGACCCGGGCCGGGCGGTCCTGGCGGTGACGGGACCGGCCCCGGCCGGCTGACCGCCCGCCATGGGCAGGATTTTGCGGACCTGGGGGTTGAAATTCCCTCCGGACCATGCTAACATGCCCTCAAGGGCACTTGGCTCAGTGGAAGAGCATCGCCTTCACACGGCGGGGGTCACAGGTTCAAATCCTGTAGTGCCCATTTGTTTTTTCCGGCGGTTTTCCAGGTCGGCCCCCGCGCCAGGCGCGAAGCGGGCACTTTTCGCCGTCATCCGCGGCGGCAAAGGGGTTGTGCCGGCCTTGCGGCTATCGGTTCCAGGAAAGATGCATGGCTGAAGGCGTGGTGCGGTTCTACTTCGATTTCCAGTGCCCCTATTCCTACCTCGGATGGGAACTCCTGCACGCGCATCTGCGCGAAAAAGAGTTCCCGGTCGAACTGCTGGCCATCGGGGCCAATCCTCCCGCCAACGCGGCCCTGCTGGGGCGGTCCATCTGGTCGGAACAGCGCTGGCAGGCGATCCGGGAACGCGGCAAAGCGATCGGGCTGACCATCAACCGGCCAACCGTCGAACCGACCAACACGTTTGCCCAGCAGGCCCTCCCCTACTACGAGGGGATCGGCATGCGCGAATTCATGTCGGCAGTCTTCAAAGGGATCTTCTCCCTCGGGCTTGACTTCTCCACCATCCAGACCCTGCAAAACCATCTCCAATCGGAGGGCGTCGATACCCTTCCCTTTACCAGGGCCATGGCGGATCCCGCCGCCGCCCAGCTGGCCGCCGACCGCACCCTGCTGTGGGGCTCCCGCCGGATCCGGACCATTCCCCTGCTCGAGTGCGGTTCCGAACGGCTCGCGGGG
>CAZKPI010000384.1:0-3410 GCA_964554555.1 uncultured bacterium | reverse complement strand
CGCGGTGGACAATTTCCTGACCCTGTCCCTGGGCTGACGCGCGTGGCCCACACCTACCCGTATCCCCGGCCCACGGTGACGGTGGATGCCGCGGTCCTCCGGCCCGGCGCCGACGGACGGCTGGAAATCCTGCTCATCGAGCGAGGGCATGAGCCTTTCGCGGGCCGGCACGCCCTCCCGGGAGGGTTCCTCGAGATGGAAGAGGAGCCGGCTTCGGGCGCCGCCCGGGAACTGCAGGAGGAGACCGGCCTGACGGGCCTGGAGCTCGCCCCCCTGTTCGCCGCCGGCCGGACCGGCCGTGACCCGCGGGCCCGCTGTATCACCCTGGTCTACGGCACCCTGGTCGATGGCCGCTCCCTGCGCCCGAAAGGCGCTGACGACGCCCGCCAGGCCGGGTGGTTTCCCCTCGAGGCACCGCCGGCCATGGCCTTCGACCACGCCGACCTCCTCCGGGAGATCGGGCGTCACCTGCGCTGGCAGGCCCGCACGGCGCTGGTCGGCCGCCGGCTCTGGCCGGCCGCTTTCCCCGGCGAAGCCCTCGAGGACCTGCACCGTTCCGTGCTCGGTCCCAGCGCCGAGCCGGCCGTGCCCCGCGGTCTCCGGCTGGGGCTCATCCAGGCCGCCGAAGCCCCCGGCACCTTCCGGTTCACTCCCCTGCCGCCGCCCCTGCCCGATTGGCAGGAACTGGTCTGGTAGCCCGCCGCCCATGACGGCCATTTCCCTGTTGGTCCCGGCCCTGCGGGCGGCCCGGCGAAACCTGGCGCGCCGGCACCCCAAGGTGATGGCCGCCCTGGTCATCGGGGGCATGCTGGTGGCCTTGTTGTTGTATTACGGGCTGTTCCGGTTCCTGGCCCACGTGGCGAAGGCGCCGATGCTCGGCCCCATCATCGGCCCCATGATCGGCAGTCTGCTGGTGGCGCGGTTCCTGGAGATGATCTACCTGTCGCTCTTCTTCATGGTGGTCTTCTCGAGCATCATCGCCGCGTTCTCCTCATTCTACCTGGACGACGAGATCCGCCTGCTGATGGCCGCGCCAATACGGGCGAGCCAGATCTTCTGGTCGCGGTTCCTGCTGATGCTGGCCGAAAGCTCCTGGATGGTGGTCGCTTTTTTCACTCCCATCTTTTTCGCTTTCGCCTCCGCGCTGAATGCCCCCGGGTGGGCCTATCTCGTGTTCCCCGTCTACCTGGGCATGTATCTGCTTCTGCCCAATATCCTCGGCGGCATGCTGGCCCTCACCCTGTCGACGTTTTTCCCCATCCGGCAGATGCGGAAGGTGTTCCAGTTCCTGTCAGCCCTGGTGCTGGCGGCCATGATCATCTTCTTCCGGTTCCTCGAACCAGAGAAGCTCCTCAATCCCAAGTATTTCAGCTCGATCTCCAGCTACATCCTGAATCTCCGCGCACCCGCCCTCGAGTATTTTCCCTCCGTCTGGATCCAACGGGCCTCCCTGACCCTGTTCGAGGGCGACCTCCGCGGCAGTCTGGTGACCATCGTGCCGCTGGCCCTGACCATGCTGGGCGGGCTCGTCCTGCTCCACCTGGGGGCCAGTTTCTTCTACCTGCGCAGTTGGCAGGCCTCCCTCGAGGCGGTCGAAAACCAGGTGCTGGGCCTCGAATGGATCAGACACGCACTGATCATCCCCTTCCGGTGGTTCCGACGGGATTTCCGGGTGGTGGCGGAAAAGGAAGTCACCATCTTCATGCGTGATCCCGCCATCTTCAGCCAGATCTTCATGATGGCCGCCATCGTGTTCGTCTACGGGTACAATCTGACCATCCTCCCCCTCAAGGACCTGCCCTCGCTGTATTCCGGCGAGATCAACGATTCGATGGTCTTCTTCAACGGCCCCTTCATCGGGTTCATCCTGGCCGCCATCGCCATGCGTTTCGTCTACCCCTCGATCAGCCTGGAAGGGCGGGCTTTCTGGGCGGTGAAGGCCTCCCCCCTCCAGCCGTCCCGGCTGATGTGGGTGAAATTCTTCTTCTATCTCGTGCCGATCCTCGGCCTCGGACTGATCCTGTGCTTCATTTCCAACCAGGTTTTCCGGGTGACCAACGACATCCTGTTCTGGCTCAGCTACATCAACGTCTCGCTGATGGCCGTCGTGATCACGGCACTGGCCATCGGGCTGGGAGCCCTCTACGCCCGGTTCGACGCCGACAATCCGCTGAAAATCGCCGGGTCCTTCGGCGGATTCGTGTTCATGATCCTGAGCGCGATCTATGTGATCAATCTGCTCATCCTGGAAGCGTATCCGATCTTCCGTCTGTATTTCCTGCGCTTCTATCCGCTGGTCCAGGTCTCCGGAAAGGTTTTCATCATCCTCTCCTTTTTTCTGCTGATCGTGTGTACAATGTTCTGGGTCTATATCCCACTGATCCAGGGGAAGGAAGCCATCGAGCGGTATGAACCCGACTGACCCCGTCATCGTCCTGACGGACATCCGCAAGAAGTACGGGGAGTTCGAAGCCCTGAAGGGAATCAACCTCGACATCCGCGCCGGGGAACTCTTCGGTTTTCTCGGCCCCAACGGAGCCGGCAAGACCACCCTCATCCGCATCCTGACCGGGATCATCCAGCCTTCGGCCGGCCGGGTCACCATCCGCGGGGCCGATCTCCAGTCCCAGCCCGAGGCCGCCAAGGCGCGCATCGGCTATGTCCCCGACCGGCCCTACCTCTACGAGAAACTGACCCCGCGCGAGTATTTCGACTTTGTGGCGGGTCTGTATTCCATTCCCTCAGCCCAGGCCCAGGTGCGGGGCGAGGAGATGCTCCGCCGGTTCAGCCTGTGGGAATGGCGGGACGAACTGATTGAAAGCTTTTCCCACGGCATGAAGCAAAAGGTGGCCATGTCCGCGGCCCTTCTGCACGATCCCGACATCCTGGTGGTCGATGAACCCACGGTTGGACTCGATCCCCGCAGTGTGAAGGTGGCTCGCGACTTTTTCAAGGACCTTGTGCGGCAGGGCAAAACCATCTTCCTGACCACCCACACCCTCTCGGTGGCCGAGGATCTCTGCGAGCGGATCGGCATCATCCACCGGGGCACCATGGTTGCCCTGGGCACCCTCGACGCCCTGCGCGACCAGGCCAAGGCCCCGGGGTCCGACCTCGAGTCGGTTTTTCTCAAGATCACCGAAGAGGAAGACCTCCCTCCTCCCGCCAACCCCGCATGAGGGGCGGCCCTCACCCTTTCCCCAGGAAATCCGGGGAAGGGGCAGGCGGTTCCTGAGGGCCCATGTACTGCTTCGAAAGTTTCCGCTGTGACCGGGAGAACTGCCCCGCCCGCCGTTCCCGGGCCCGCCGCTGCTGGATGTTTTTCGAGGAGCGGGGGATCGAAGTCACCACGGCGGAATGCCCCTATGCGCCCTGTTCCCAATGCCATTACCGGCTGGGATGGGAAATCG
>CAZKPI010000383.1:3138-5366 GCA_964554555.1 uncultured bacterium | reverse complement strand
CCGGTCGCGCCATCCGGACCCCCGGTCCGGTTCTGACGCGAGGGGCCATCCTCCCATGACCGCCCCCGCCATCCGGCTGACCGACGTCTCGGTCACCCTCGGCGGCGTTCCCATCCTCGAGCGGGTCAGCGCCGACATCGAACGCGGCAGGACAACGGCGATCATCGGCCCCAACGGGGCGGGCAAGACCACCCTCCTGCAGGCCATCCTCGGCCTGGTCCCCGCCCATGGCCGGATCGAGTTCCTCGACGCTGACGGGAGGACGGTCCCGCCTTGTCTCGGGTATGTCCCCCAGAACCTGAACATCGACCGGCAGGCCGCCCTGTCGGTCCTCGAGTTCCTCTGCCTGGACACCCAGATCGCTCCCGTCTGGCTGGGCATCTCCGCCGAGGCCCGGGAAGGGGCCGCCACCGCCCTCGACCGCCTCGAGGCCCGCCACCTGCTCGACCGGCCCCTCGGCCGGCTCTCGGGCGGGGAACTCCAGCGGGTGATGCTGGCCGCCGCCCTCCACCGCGAGCCCGAGGTGATCCTGCTCGACGAGCCGGTTTCGGGGGTCGATGTGGCCGGCGGTCACCTGTTCTGCGACATCCTCGAGGACCTGGCCCTCGACCGACAGCTCACCGTCCTGATGGTGAGCCACGACCTCTCCGTGGTGACCCGGCATGCCGCGCAGGTGCTCTGTCTCAATCGCACGGTGTCCTGTCTCGGCCCGACCCCGGAGGTCCTGACCTCCGACCGCCTCCACGACCTGTTCGGCCAGCACACCGGCCTGTACCAGCACACGCCCCTTGACCCCGGCCACCAGTGCGCGCACCATCCGCCGCCCCCTGCCCGCCCGCCTTCATCACCCCATGACTGAATCGCTCCTGCCTGCCCTCTACGGGTGGCTGGCCTGGCTGCCCTTCGATTTTCTTCAGCTGGCCTTCATGCAGAGGGCGGTCGTCGCCGCCGCCTGCCTGTCGGTGGTCTGCGCCCTGCTCGGCGTGCTGGTCGTCCAGTTCCGCATGGCCTTCTTCTCCGATGCCGTCTCCCACTCCGCCTTCACCGGCATCGCCCTCGGCCTGCTCCTGGGCATCGACCCCTGGGTGTCCGTCCTGGCGTTCGGCGTCGGCATCGGCATGCTGGCCGTGCGGATCCGCCGGCAGGCCGACCTGGCGATGGACACCACTCTGGGCGTGCTGTTTTCCGCCACCATCGCCCTCGGCCTGGCCATCATCAGCGCCCGCAAGGAACTGGCCCGGGTGCTCCCCGGATTCCTGTATGGGGACATCCTCGCCCTCACCGACCGTGACCTGCTCTGGATCGTCGTCCTTTCCTGCGCCGAGGCGGCCTTCCTCCTGCGCTGGTTCAACCACCTGCTGTTCATCAGCCTCCACGATCACCTGGCCCGCTCGGCCGGGGTGCGCGCCGCCGCCCTCGAAACCGCCTTCGCCGCCGCCCTCGCCCTGCTGGTCGGGTTCGCCATCAAGGTGGTCGGCATCCTGCTGGTCACCGCCCTCCTGGTCATCCCTGCCACCACCGCCCGCCGCCTGGCCGCCACGATCCGCGGCCAGGTCTGGCTCACCATCGGCCTGTCGCTGTTCGCCTCCCTGGCCGGCCTGGCCACCTCCCTGCGGTTCGACGCGGCCCCCGGGGCCGCCATCATCCTGTGGGCGGCGGCCGGGTTCGGCCTCACCCTCTTCCGGCGTCCCTGAACCGGCCCTCGCCCCCCTGACCCGCTCGTGCTAGAATCGGAACCATGAGAGAGGTCATCGCGGTACTCATCGGACTGGTCGTCGGGTGGATGGTCTTTTTGGCCTGCGCGGCCGCCTCCTGCTTCATGGTCCTGAACTTCGGGCAACTGATCCCGGTTCCCCTCATCATCCTGGGAGGACTCGTCCTCTCCGTCAGCATGGCCTTCAGCTCCGGGGTGGGGGTGGCCCAGATGATCACCGGGAAGTCCCCCGACTGAAGCAAAGCGGGGCCCGCCCCGCCGGCCGCCGGCCGGGCCCCTGGGCCCCTGCCTCCGGCCTGAGAGGGCGGCCTCACCCTTCCCGCATGTGTCGCGGCCGCCGGATCTCGAAGGCCTTCGGTTCCCCGGGCGCATCCGGCAGGCGGTGCCCCGGCCATTTCCCCCCCAGCCGTTCGAGCGTGGCCGGGCAGGCGATGACCGGCGAGACGGCGGCCTGCTTACTGCGTTTCTCCATCAGGGCCGCCAGCCGCACCGTGGGCCCGACCACCGTGAAGTC
>CAZKPI010000383.1:0-3090 GCA_964554555.1 uncultured bacterium | reverse complement strand
CCCCGATCACCAGCGGCAGGGCGGGGTCGTGCCTGGCCCGCGCCGTCTCGGCCATGGCGAGGCCGGCCCGCACCGCCCGCCGCGCCGGGTCCTCCCGGCCGTGGGCGGGCAGGAAGACCGCCATCAGGGCGTCGCCGATGAACTTGTCGATGACCCCGCCTTCCTGCTCGATCAGCGCCTCCATCGCGGTGAAGTGCGCGTTCAGGCCGGCCGCCAGCCGCTCGGGGGCAACCCGTTCGGAGAGCCCGGTGAATCCCCGGATGTCCGAGAACAGGATGCTGGCCCGCGACCGGACCGCCGTGGCCGCCGCGTCCTGCCTGACCGCCTCCCGCGTCAGGTCGGAAAGGAACCGGCCGAGGAACTCCCGCTCCTGCAATCCCTCCGCCATCCGGTTGAAACTCTGGCACAACCGCCCGATCTCGTCACCGGTGACCGGGGCGAGGCGGACTTCATAGCGGCCGGCGGCGATGGCCCCGACCCCGGCGGACAGTTCCGCCACCGGTTGGAGGTAGAACCGCCGGAACAGCAGAGCCACGGTCACCAGCACCAGCAGGGGATACAGGATTCCCGCCACCCAGGCCGGCCCGGCCCCCGACGCCCCCAAAGCCCCGTCCAGGGGAACGACAGCCAGCCCGATATGGTCGGTGTTGACCAGGGGCCTGGCCAGGCAGGCATATTCCTTCCCGCGGAAGGCACACACCAGGACCTGGCTCCCCCCCTCGCTCAGCAGACGGCGGAGGATCGGCCGCAGGAGCGGGAGGCGGGCCACCCGTTCAGGGTAGAACACCAGGTGGCTGACCTGCGAGATGCCGAAGGAGACCGGGGGCAGAAACTCCCGGCTCGGGTCGAAGTCCAGGACCTGGGCCAGGACGGGTTGCCGCTGGATCAGCACGCGATCAGGGATGAGGTGGGCGAACCCTTCCACCCGGCGGTCCGCGTCGAGGAACAGGTGGAAGACATTCCAGGTGGGCTGGTCGAAGTAGGAAAGGCTGAACAGCCGGTCGCTCACCGTGAACCAGGCGTTGATGACCTGCTGGCCGAACATGTCGCCGAGGTTGGAGAGAAGCAGGTCCCCCTGCATCCGGCCGGCTTCCCCCCGTTTTCCCGTCGCAGGCAGGCCGATCATGCCCCGGAAGGTCTGGGCCAGGGCCAGGAACAGGTCAGCCCGTTCCTTGCCCCCGCGGTCCCGATGGCTGGTGGCCGTCCCGAGCGGCCGGTCCCGGCCTTCCACGGAAATCAATTGGAGGGTGGCGGAACCCGTTTCCTCCATCCAGCCGGACACCGTCTGCCGGCCGGCCAGCAAATCCCGCCAGAGACGGTCGAGCTGTGCGGGAGCGATGGGCTGCCAGATGTCGCTCTGGAAACGGCATTGCCGCTCCTCGCTCGCCTGGAGGCGGCTTTCCAGGAGGCGCAGGACCGCCGGGGGGATTTCCTGCCGATGCCAGGGCTCGGGGGTGAGCAGGATGAGAAGGAAGGCCAGGCCGGGCATCAGCGAGGCCCCGCCAAACAACTCCGCCAGCTTCCACGCCAGCGGCTGGTTCCATCCGGCCGCCCCGCTCCAGGCCAGGCCAACCCCCTGCCAGAGCAGGCCGAGGGAGCCCAACAGGCCGCACCAGAGGGCGGCCCGCACCCAGATCCTCCAGGGACCCGGCACCTGCCGCACGACCACCACGACCTCGTCCGGCGTCCGGGGATCGAACCAGTACCCCGCCACCCCTCCCGGCCAGCGCACCATCCCCTGGGCCAGACCGCCCGCCCGGGCGGCGACAGCGGCCCCCACTCCCGCGGGAAGCGGCGCCTGCGCCAGTTCTCCGACCGGGCCGCACCAGCAGGCGGACACCGACCGGTGCTGGAACCGGTTGAGGAATCCTCGCCGGAAGCGGTCATCCAGGCACCGCCGCGGCAGGAAGGCGGCCACGAGACCGGTACAGAGCGGGTCTCCCGGGGGCTTGACCTGCACCGTGTCGACCTTGGCGGCGGTCAGGTCCGGGCAGGCCGGCCGCATCACCAGGTGGACCAGCATGAATCCCGGCTCCCCGTTCTCGTCAATCTCGAAGATCTCCGTCCAATCGGCCCGCGGCCCCAGCATCCGGTTCAGCGGGTACCGGTCCATCCAGGCCGGGCCGAGGATGCCCCGGGCCACTCGGTTCCGGATCGCGGGGGGAACGCGGGAATACAGGTTCTCCCGCAGGGCCCACTTCAGGACGAAATGGGTCATGACCTCCCGGGTGGCCGAGGAGAACCCCCACTGATTCCACTCCCGCCCGTCCGGCCCCATCACCAGGAAGGCTCCGGGCCCTCCCCCCCGGTCCAGGAACCGGGTCTCCATCTCTCTCGCCTGCCCGGCGGCCAGGGGCCCCTCGATCCCGGCGATGACCTCCAGGAAAACACTCTCGGCGAGCCCTGGCCCGGTCACCAGGTCACGCAGGACGGGCAGGAACCGCCGGACCTCCGCGTCCGCCAGTTCCAGGGCGGCTTCGTGGGAGGCCGCGCCGTAGGCCCACAACAGCCCGACCAGGAGAATGCCGAACCCGCCCACCAGCAGGATGCCCCCCCCCTGCCACGTCCGGCCCAGAGGCCGGATGACGCCCCCCTCGCCTGGGCTCATGCCGTCCCTCCCGGGAAGGACCCTTTGCCGGGGCGCGGCACGATCGCTTCCCCCCGCCCTCCGTGGGGGGCAAGGCCAGGCCCTTCCGCCGCGGGGCCGGTCGGAACGGGGGTGAAGACCCGGATCCTTCCCTGCCGGCCCCGGACCTCCTCCACGTCGACGGCCAGCTTGCGCAGGCCGCCCAGGTCGTCGGCCATCCCCTCGTCACAAACCAGGATGGCGGGGCGCCCCCCGGTGCCGGCCAGTTTCTCCAGGCGGGCCGCCAGGTTCACCGTGTCGCCGATGATCGTGAAATCGAGCCGCTTGTGCTGGGACCCGATACCTCCGGCCAGGACCGGCCCCTTGGCCAGGCCGATGCCGAAACCGGCCACCGCCACTCCCTTGTTCCCCCAGGATACCCGCCAGCCCTCCAGCCGGGAGGCAAGCTCGGAAGCCGCCGCGAGGGCCGCCCCCTCCACCGGGCGGCCGCCGGCCGCGGCCCG
>CAZKPI010000382.1:0-5380 GCA_964554555.1 uncultured bacterium | reverse complement strand
GACCACCCCCGCCAACGGGGCCACCGGCGTGCCCCTCTTCCCCTCCTTCCAGTTCGGGTTCTCCAAGGCCATGGCCACGGGCACGGTCCAGGTGGCCTTCCTGCCCGCGATCGCCGGCACTCCCAGCCGGGCCTGGAGCGCCGACGGCCGAACCCTCACCCTCACCTGGAACGAGGCCCTGACTCCCGCCACCACCTACCAGGTCACGGTGGCGCCTTCGGCCACCGACCTGCTGGGTCAGGCCCTGACGGGAACGAGGGCCTTCACCTTCACCACCGGGGCGGTGGTGAACCCGCGCATCGTGCGGGTCTCGCCCACCGACGGGACGACCATCGCCACCACCGTCCTGCGCCTGCAGGTGGTCTTCGACCGGGCGATGAACCAGGCCGCCGTGGCGGCCGGCATCCGGCTTTCCCCGGCCCCGCCGGGAGGAACCCTCCTGGCCTGGGACGCCGCGGGCAGTACGCTGACCATGACCTCGGGAGCGCTCCTGCCCGCCGGGACGAAGTTCACCTGCACGCTGGCCAGCACGGTCACCGACACGGGCGGCGTGGCCCTCGGCCGCGATTTCGCCACCACCTTCCAGACCGACGCGGCACCGGTGGTGGCGGCCGGCGGCCTGTTTCCGCCCGACGGGGCCACTGGCGTGGCCAGCGGCGTGGTGGTGCGCGTTCCCTTCAGCAAGACCATGGACCAGACGGCCACCGCCAGGGCCTTCGCCCTGCTCCGCGGCGGGGTGGCGGAAGCAGGCACCGTCTCCTGGAGCGGTTCCACCCTTTCTTTCACCCCGGCCGCCCCTCTGCGGTTGGGGCAGGCCTACTCCGTGTTCGTCGGGGCCGGGGCCCGGGACGCCCAGGGGATCGCCCTCGCCGCGGCCTTTTCCGCCGGGTTCACCACCGCCGCCGGGGCGCCCCCCGCCGTGACGGCCGTCCGCCCCGACCCCGGCGCCACGGGAGTTCCCCTCGACACGGCCCTGGAGATCGCGTTTTCCGCCCCCATGGACCCGGCCACTGTTAACCCCCTCTTCCGGCCTGTCCCTCAGCAGGAGCCCACCCTGACCTGGTCGGACAGCAACCGCCTCCTGACCATACGCTTTCCCCTCGGACTGGAGCCCGCCACCACCCTGGAATGGACGGTGGGGCCGGGGGCCCGGGACCAGGACGGCATGGCCTTGTCCCCGCCGGGGTCGTTCACCCTGCAGACCGCGGCGCCGGTCGGACCGCGCCTGATCGCCGCGGTGCCCGCGCCCGGGGCTTCGGAAGCGAACCCCCTGCTCCCGATCCGCCTGACCTTCGACCAGCCCATGGACCAGGCCTCCGTCCAGGCGGCGTTCAGCCTGGCGCCCGCTCCCGGCGGCCCGGTGCAGTTCGCATGGTCCGACAGCCGGACGATGACCGCCACCTTTGCCCAGCCTCTCCTGTTCGGCACCCCCGCCACCATCACGGTCGGCACCGGGGCCCGCAGTCAGGCGGGGGTCGCCCTCGCCGAAGCGGTACGCGTTGGTTTCACCGCCCTGAGCCGGCCGACGGTGCTCACCGCCGGGGTGCGGCCCGCCAACGGCGCCACCGGGGTCGCCACCAATGCGGAACTGATCCTGCCCTTCTCGCGGCTCATGGACGAAGCCGCCGTGCAGGCCGTCTGCCGGGTGACCGCGAACGGCACCGCGGTCAGCGGCAGTTTCTCCTGGAGCGGCTCCACCCTGACCTTCCGCCCCGGCTCACCCCTGCCCGTGGACGGCACGATCGACGTGACCGTCGGGGCCGCGGCCCCGGACCGCCTCGGCCTCACGCTCGGGACCGACTTCACCACCGGGTTTGCCACCGTCCGGTCGGCCCCGCCCACGGTAGCAGGAAGTTCCCCGGCGGCCGGGGCGACCGGGGAACCCGTGGACACGAAGGTGACGATCACGTTTTCCAAGCCCATGGCCTCGCCCACCGTGGCCGTCGCCGTCACCCCCGCCGGTCTGACCCCGGTGCGGAGCTGGTCGGCCGACGGAACGGTCCTCACCCTCACCCACCCGGGGGGCTGGCCGGGCGGCACCCTCCTCACCTTCACCGTCCCTGCCACGGCGGCGGACACGGCCGGAAACCTTTTGGGAAGCGCGTTTGCCCTCTCCTTCACCACCCAGGCCGTCACCGGCCCCCGGGTGCTGGGCATGACGCCGCTCCCCGACGCCGACGACGTGCCGGTCGCCACCGCGATCACCCTCCAGTTCGACGCGGCCATGGCGACCCCCACCGTGGAGGCCGCGCTGTCGGTGACCCCGCCGCCGGCCGGCACCCCGGTCCGCACCTGGTCGGCCGACGGAAGGCGGCTCACCCTGCAGTGGCCGGTGCCCCTGCCGTTCGGCCAGGCCCACGGGGTGACCGTGACCACGGCGGCCACGTCGATGGCCGGAGGCAAACTGGCGGTGCCCTTCCTCGCCACTTTCACCACCGAGGCCGCCCCGGCCGTCGCCGCCGTCACCCCGGCCCCGGGGGCGACCGGCATCGCCACCGACGCGGCGGTCCGTGTGCAGTTCAACAAGGAGATGGACCATCTCGCCGCGGAGCAGGCCTTCAGCCTGGCGGCCGGAACGGGCCCCATCGCCGGCACCTTCTCCTGGGAGGGTCTGACCCTGGTGTTCCGCTCCGGGGCACCCCTGCCGGCCTCCGCCACCCTGGTCGCGGCCATCGACACCACCGCCCGCGACACCCGGGGGAATGCCCTGGCCACGCGGTTCTCCTCGTCCTTCCGCACGGTGCCGGCCCCCGCCCTTCGCCTCGCCGCGACCAGCCCCGCCGACGGCCAGACCGCGGTCCCCCTGCTCTCTCCGGTGATCATCGAGTTTTCCAACCCGATGGCGATCGATTCCGTGGCAGTCGGTTTCACCCGCACCCAGACCTGGAACGCCAGCGGCACCCGGCTTTCCATCGCTTTCGGCTCGGCGTTCGCCGCCAACCAGACCTACCAGGTTCTCGTGGAAGCCGGCGCCCGCGATATCTACGGCGGGCCCCTGACCGGCGCCGCCGGATTCTCCTTCCGAACGGTCACCGTGACCGCCCCCCAGGTGGTGAGCCTGGCGCCGACGCCGGGAGCCACCGAGGTGGCCCGGCAGGCCCCGGTCGTTTTCACCTTCGACCGGGCCATGGACCGGGCGACCACCGCCGGGGCGTTCACCATCCAGCCGGCGGTTGAAGCGCCCGCCTTCGCCTGGTCGGCGGGCGACACCACCCTGAGCGTCACCTTCCCCGCCTCGCTGGCCTTTGCGACGGCGTATGAGGCGACGATCGGGGCCACGGCCCGCGACGCGGCGGGTATCGCTCTCGAGACAGCCGTCTCCACCGCCTTCACCACCGAAGCCAGGCCGCGGGTGGTGGCGGGAAGTGAGTTCCCGACCCCCGGCACGACAGGGATCGCCACCAACACCCGGGTCGCCGTGACCTTCTCCAAGGCCATGAACCCGGTGACCACGCAAGCCGCCTTCCGGCTGACGGCGGGCGGATCCGCCGTTCCGGGCTCGTTCACCTGGCAGGACCGCACCCTCGAGTTCGCTCCGGCCTCGCCGCTTCCCATCTCCACCGTCTGCGGCGTCACCATCACCACCGGCGCCACCGACGAACGGGGCAACTCCCTGGCTTCCCCCTACGCCTGGACCTTCACCACCCTCGGACAGGAAGGGGCGGCCTGGCGGCTCGAACTGGCCGACGATCCGCTCGGCAGTCAGTTCTCCGCCCGCCAGGACCACGCCCTCGTTTCCTTCGGCGGTTCCCTGTGGCTCATCGGAGGTAACGACGGGGCGTTCCTCAACGATGTCTGGCGGTCGGATGACGGCAAAGTCTGGACCGAGGTCGCCCCCAACGCCCCCGCGGCTCCCGGCCGCTTCTCCCCACGGGCAGGGCATGCCTGCCTGGTGTATGACAATCGGTTGTGGGTGATCGGCGGCGAAGTCGAGACGGCCGCGGGCATCGACGTGATCGACGACGTCTGGTGGACCGCCGACGGCGAATCCTGGACGGCGGCCACCACCTCGGCCGATTTCTGGGCCCGGGGATATTCCACCGCCGTCGCGTACGACGGGAAGATGTGGCTGTTGGGCGGCCGGGCTTACGACCCCGACGGCAACGTCGTTTTGCTCGGCGACGCCTGGACCTCGACGGACGGCGTCCGCTGGACCGAGGTGCCCAGCTCGGTCAGCTATTTTCCCCGGATGTATCCCGCGGCCGCCGTGCTCGGGGGCCGCCTGTGGGTTTTCGGGGGATACGGAACCAACGCGGCCGGGGTCACCGGCCCCCTGGGCGACGCCTGGGTGACCACCACCGGCGCGGTCTGGAGCCGGGCGGCGGAGCAGGCCGGGTTCACGGCGCGATTCGGGGCTTCCCTCCTGTTCCACAAGAACAATGCCTGGCTGATCGGGGGCATCGGCCGTGATTCCGAAGGATGGGAAACCTACCTGAACGACGTGTGGTCGACGCCGGACGGCACGACCTGGACGCGGGTCCTCGACAACGCCCCGGCCGGGCCGACCCGCTTCGAGGGCCGGGCCAAAGCCGGAGCGGCCGTCCACGGCGGCCGGATGGTGGTGACCGGGGGCGAGACCAATCTCGGGCCTCTCAACGATGCCTGGTCTTCGGAATAGGCCATGAACCATCCCCGCACCCCCGACCACCGCAAGACCGTCGAGATCTTCTGTGACGGGGCCTGTCTCGGCAACCCGGGGCCCGGCGGCTGGGGGGCCATCCTCCGCTACCGGGAAAAGGAGCGGGAGATTTCCGGCGGCGAGGCGGACTCCACCAACAACCGGATGGAGCTGACCGCCTGCCTCGAGGCCCTGCGCTGTCTGAAGGAACCCTGCCGGGTCGTGATCCAGACCGACAGCCAGTATCTGGCCAAGGCCTTCACCGAGGGCTGGCTGGAGAACTGGCAGAGGAACGGGTGGCGAACGTCGGGCCGAAGCCCGGTGAAGAACCGCGACCTGTGGGAGGAACTGCTGAAATTGACCGCCCGACACACCGTGACCTGGAGGTGGATCAAGGGACACGCCGGCCACGCCGAGAACGAGCGCTGTGACAGGCTGGCCGTGGCGGCCCGGGACCGGGCGGCGGCCGGCCGGCGACCGGGGGGACGATGAGGGAGACCCGGACGGTCGCCGTTCTGCTGTTGATCGTGGTCCTCGGCTGGTCGGCGGCCGAGGGCGGGTTTCCGGGAAGGGACGACCCCCGCCGGCTGTTGCGCGACCTGCCGCCGCCCACCGTGATCTACCCGGGAACCGCCTCCCCCTCGACCGGCCTCCGCTCCAAGGATCCCGTTCCCCTGCCCCAGCCGGTCGCGCCGCCGCCCGCGCCCACCCGGCCTGCCGTCAGCGCCCCGGCCGGCGCGGGCTCCCTCCAGCACGCCGCCG
>CAZKPI010000381.1:0-5389 GCA_964554555.1 uncultured bacterium | reverse complement strand
CGGGGGCTGGCGGCCCGCCCGCCCTGGGCCACGGCCAGCGTGGGGCGCAGACCGGTGATCCCCCGGCAGGCGGGCTGTTTCATCTGCCCCAGGAACCCCCGCGCCTGCCCCGACAGGGTCTCCAGGAACCGGCGCTGACCCTCGCGGCAGATGGTGTCGAACGCCAGCGACGATTTCCCCGACCCTGACACCCCCGTCACCACGGTCAGGCAATCGTGCGGCACCCGGCAGTCGACCTCGCGCAGGGTATGTTCGGCGGCGCCGGTCACCGTCAAATACGGAACCGCCGGCGGGCCGCCTGTCTCCGGATTCGTCACGGCGGGAGGGTCTCAGAAAACCGTGACAAAGACGCCATCCTCAGCGCAGGAGCGTCCAGAGCGCGTCAGGAAAACAGCAGGGGTTCACGGTTTGTCTTTCTTCTTCGGCTTCAGTTCTGTGACGGGGCCGGCGGCGCCCATGTAGGTGCCGAGGCCGAGGCCTTCGTAGAGCACGTCCTTGATCGAGTCAACGCCGGCGCTGAGGGTGGTGAGCTGGGCCATCAGCTGGCTGACGCGGTCACTGCCGTCGGCGCCGTGCAGAAGCAGGTTGCGCTGGAAAGTCTTGCGGATCTCGGCGAGACGCCGCCGGTCGGCGTCGGTGAGCTTTCCCTGCAGTTCGCGGAACTTGAGGAGGTTGAACTCGGCGCCGGTGGCCAGGGTCTGGGCCTCATTCTGGTAGTGGGTGGTGATGACCGCCTCGACTTCCTCGTCATTCATGATGGGCAGGATCTTCTCGGCCATCTTGTTCATGTTCCGGTAGGATCCCTGCAGTTTGAAGGCCGGCTCGGTGCGATAGGCCTCGGCCTGGGCCGCCGACTTGATGTACTCGCGGTTGACGGCCAGCACCACGTCACGCACGCGCAGAAGCTTCTTCATCGTGCCGACAAACTCGCCGGTCTCTTCCGCCGACCACGACCCCTCGAACTCGACCCCGTCGAGGGACCCGCTCTGGGCGATTTTCAGAATGCCCAGGTAGTCCTTCATACTGCGGGCGGCCAGTTTCGACAGCACGGGGTTGCTGGTGGCGGCGTTCTCGAGATAGCTCTGCACGAAGGCATCAGCATGGCCGCCGATGATGTCGCCGAGGTTGTAGGTGTCGGCACGGTTGGCGAGCATGTCGGGAATGTTGAACCGCTCTCCGCTCTCGGTGTAGGGGTTCCCGGCCATGACCACCGCCACCTTCCGGCCGCGCAGGTCGTAGGTGCGGGTGCGGCCGCCGAACACGCCCTCGATCTTGCGCTGGGCGTCGCACAGCGAGATGAACTTCTCGAGGAACTCGCCACTGCAGTGCTGGATGTCGTCCACATAGATCATCACGTTTTCGCCCATGGCGAACGCGAGGTTGAGCCGCTCCAGCTCCTGCCGGGCGGCGGCGTTGGGCGCCTCGACCGGGTCGATCGAGGTGACCCGACTGCCGATGGCCGGGCCGTTGATCTTGATGAAGACGAGGCCCAGCCGGTTGGCCACATATTCCATCAGGGTGGTCTTGCCGTATCCCGGGGGCGAGATCAGCAGGAGCAGGCCCATACGGTCAGGCCGGGTGTTCTCGCCCACCTCGCCGACCTGCTTGGCGAGGTTGGCCCCGATGAGGGGCAGGTAGACGTCGTCGATCAGCCGGTTGCGCACGAAGCTGGTCAGCACCTTGGCTTTGAACTCGTCGAGCCGCAGTTCTTCTCTCCGGGCCTCGAGCAGTTGGCGTTTCAGCGCCTGGAGGGCGGTGAAGCGCGGCACCACATCGCGGCGGTAGCGGCCGACCTTGTCGAGGAACCGGTTGTAGTGCAGAGTGTATTTCCCCTCGACAATGAGGGGGTGACTGCCGGTCAGGCCCTCGATCACCCGCCGGGCGGGCTGGGCGTGGAGGCGCCCCTTGTCGATGCTTTCCTCGCCGAGCAGGAGGGCGACCTCGTCACGGTAGAGGGCCCCGTCCTCGCTCGGCTGTTCGGCCAGGAAGGCATCGACCCAGGCCCGCCCCAGGGCGAACACGGCGGCCGGGTCGCGGCGCACCTTGCCCAGGGCCTGGGTGAAAGTCTCGCCGGCCGTCTGCTTCTTGAGGTGGTTCTGGAACGCCACGTAGATCTCAGCCGCCTCGCGGCTGATGGGGAATTTCTGGCTGGCGGCCAGCGTCTCGAACAGGAAGCGCGCCGCCTCCTCCACCAGCTCGAGGGAGAACAGGGAATGCCGGCGCACAAACTCGGTCAGGGCCGTCTGCAGTTCGCGCAGGAACTCGGCCGGCAATCCGGCGGCGGGGAAGACGCGGGTCACCGCCCCGGCCCCAAGCATCTTGGCCTCGAGCATCAGTTTGGTCGAGGCTTCGCCGGTGGGGTCCCAGACGAAGGATCCCTTCCCCATCTGCGTCCAGAAGAAGGAGGCCAGGGCCCGGGCCGGCGGCGGGTAGCGCAGGAGGCCGAAGGAGGCGGCCATCTCGACCAGGGCGCGCAGGAGGCGGGCGGTGTCATGGTCGTGCACCCCCTTGCTGTAGCCCTCGGTGTAGCGTGGTCCCATCGCGGTCTGCACGAAACGGAGCATCCGCGCTTCGTCCCAGCCGGCGGCCTCGGCCAGGGTGCCGCCGCGCCCCGCTTCAAGGTCCTGCAGAAGCACGTGGGCAAGATACTCGGCGCGGTCGGGGGTTTCCGAGACCAGCTCCTGCGTCCAGAGGTCGCGGAATCCGTTGAACCCGGGGTGGTCGATCTTCTCGTAGAACCCGGTGCCGGTGAGGTGATAGAACATCGCCCCCTCGCGCTGGACGAAGGTGAGATCGAGGGGCTGGCGGTTGACCGAGAACCGGTGCGGCCCGAAGCGGATGACGTTGTCCCCGTCGGCGAACAGTTCCTGGCGGTCCTTCAGCTGGCGGATGCCGTCCTCGAGCAGGGTGTTCAGCTCGTCGGCCTTGACCGTGTCCTTCAGCTCGCCCAACTGCCGGACGATGGTGCGCACCTTGTCGATCATCAGGTCGGCGGCGAAGTAGCCGTGGATCTCCTGCACGGTCTTGAAGCGGGCCAGCCGGGCCTCGACCCCCTTCAGGATGCGGTCGGCCGCGGTCATCAGGCCGGCCGCCCGCTTGGAGCGCGCCTCGGTCAGGGCGAGCTTGCGCGGCTCGAAGGCGGCATAGGCCTCCTGGCGCCGCTCCGACAGGGTGACCACGAACTGGTCGAAGTCGGCGAACCGGCCCTCCAGCTCCTCGACCTGGACCATCAGCCGCGTCATCTGCTCGTCGCACCGCTCGGGGGTGTCGCACGCCTCGAGGGCGTTGATCAGGCTCTGCTGGAGCAGTTTCATCTGCGAGGCGAACTCGGCCTGCCCCTCGACCACGGCCAGTTCCTGGATGCGCTTCTGGATGCCGGCCCGCACCTGGTTGAGGTCGGCGAAGACCGCCGAGATCGAGTCGATGATCTGGGTGCGCTGCATGGCATCGTCGATCTTCAGGTTCGAGACCACCTCAATCAGCATCTGCAGGTCGTTGGCGGCCCCCGCCGCGGCGGCCTCGGCCTTCTTCGCCGCCGCCACCCCGGCGAGGCCGGCCACCGCCGCGCGATGCTCGGCCACCCGCCGCCGGTAGGGGGTGAGGGCTTCGGGCGTCAGCAGGAACTCGGCACACCGCCCGGAGATGAACGCACTCTGCTCATCGACGTCCTTCTCGAGCTTGCCGACGGTGGCCAGATCGACGTAGCGCAGGTCGCGCAGGGCGATGATCTCGCCGCGCAGGCCCCGCAGTTCGGCGATGGCCTGGACGAAGGCGTCGATGTCCTCGAAGAACCCGGTCTGCACCGCCGTGATCGCCTGGGCGGCGCGGGCGGCGACCCGCTTCGTCTGCTCGAGGGTGTTCTTCCGGATGCGCGCCACCTTCTCGAACTCCTCGACCGCCGCCGCGGCGGTGCCGCGCACCTGCAGGAGCACCTCGCGCAGGTTGCCTGCCTCGGGCCGCTCGAGCCAGAAGAAAGCGTCGAGGATGTCGCCCGCCGACTTGGCCAGATCGAGGTAGAGGTTGGCGAAGGTGTCCTCCTTCCCGCACAGGGTGACGATCTCGCGCACCTCGGCCATGGCCCGCACGATGTCACGGTTCCCGATCTTGTACAAATAGGAAGTCTGGTCGGCCTCGCGGGGCACGTAGTTGGGGCCGACGTAGGGACTTTGCCAGACCTGGATGGCGTGGTGCTTCTGCGGCTCGCGCGCCTCCTGGAAGTTGATCAGCCTGCCGTCCTCGAACAGGGACCAGCCGCCGCAGATCAGCGGGGTGTCGACCCGCTGGTTGATGACGTTGTAGGAGAGGAGAATGTAGGCCCCGGCGGTCCGGTTGTGGAAGACGAACAGGTAGTCCTCGCCGTTGGGGGCGACGATGCGGCGCTCGAACCGCATGTCGCGGAGGCCCGCCTCGAACTCCTTGTGGTCGCCGGTCTGCAGGTAGTACCCGTTGGGGAAGATGATCCCCTGGTCGTTGGGCAGAAGGACGCAGGCGTTGGCAATCGCGTCAAGCCGGACCGCCTGCCGCACCTTTTCGCTGTACACGATGTAGCGGAAGTCCTTCTCCTGGTAGGGCCGGATCTTGAGCAGGATCAGGTTGCCCAGCACCGCGTAGAGGATCTCGGCGTCGTCAAGGGTCTGGTCGGGGTCCTGGACCGGCTCCGAGTAGATGCCCTCGCCCGTCTCGGTGTTGTCCTCGACCTTGATGGTGAGGTCGCCGCCGACCGTCTCGACAAAGATGCGGTCCTCGATCGACACGTGGGGATGGACGCCGAGCCGGTGCATCTCGCGCACCGTCCGCTTCCACTCGAACTCGTGCTGGGGGGGCAGGCGCACCTCGTGCTCACTGCGGTTGTCCTGGTAATCGAGCTTCCCCTCCCGGATCAGCCACTTGAAGGCTTTGACGTCCTCGGCCGTGCGGCCGATCTGGAACAGGGCATACAAATGGGGCCCCGACAGGACGAACTTCAGGAAGATGGTATTCTTGTAATACTTGTACAAGTCCTTGAAGTCGGCCTCGAACCGCGGGCTGGTCAGGATCTCGAGGGACTGCTCGAGGAAGGTGCCGTCTTTCATTCCGTAGACCGCGAACACGTCGGAGACCTTCGTCTCGGTGCGCAGGCCCAGAAACACGTTGTAGCCGAACAGGAACCGGTCGCCGATGGCGACCATGTCGCGGGGCACGCAGTTGTTGCTGGTGGTGATGCGCTCGGTGCCGGCCAGGGCGAACTCGATGGTGCCGAAGGTGGCCTTGCGGCTGGCGTTCAGCTTCTCGAGCCGCGCCTGCAGTTCCTTGCCCTGAGCGGTGAGCCGCTCCCGGATGATCTCGTAGGTGCCGCGGTCCAGCCCGCGATCAGGGGCAGGGGCGGACGTTCCCTCGGCGGCGCCGGGGG
>CAZKPI010000380.1:0-5409 GCA_964554555.1 uncultured bacterium | reverse complement strand
GAACAGATCATCCCAATGCCGGAGTACCAGGCGGGTGGCCAGGAGCTCGGACTGGGGCGGGTAGGGAACCGTCAGCAGGAAGGCCCCGACCGGCCGCCCGCCGACCGTCAGCAGGTTCCACAGGGCGACCACCTGCTTGCCCTGGGTGATCGCCGAAAATCCCTTGCCCCGCGAGCCCGCGGCGAACAGTTCGCTGACCGCCGACTCGCCGAAGGCGGCCTGCAGTCGCGGTTCCCACGTCTCGGTGTGCAGTTGGCTGGGCAGGCTGGCGGCTTCCCGGCCAACATCCGTCAGGATCCGGTTCATGACGAACCGGTAGCCGGTGGCGAAACCGTCCCCTGACAGCAGGACGGGATCCTGCCGCATCGCGGGATCGGGATACCAGGCGGCCCACAGCGAGGACTGGCGGCCGGCCGGCAGACGGGTGCGGGCCGCCGCCCGGCGCAGGGCCCGGCGGAACGAGGCTTCGGTGACCGGTCCGGTTCCGATGGCCCGGTCGAACTCTTCCCGGAGGCGCCGCGCCGCCCGTTCGACCCAGAAGGGAAGCGCCGTCCGTTGGGGGATTCCCTCCAGAACCCGGCGGGCCCGCTCCATCCAGTCCTGTTTCTGGTCCTCCCGCTGGCGTTCGCGCAGGGCGCGGGATTCGGAAGTGAGAACGATGAACGGAAGCACGGAGAGCAGGAAGGGAAGCAGGAACCCGACCCACGACCCCCGCCCCCCAATTCCCGGGCGGATCTCGGGGACGGCAGAGCTTCCACCTTCCCGGCCGGGGGGTGGGGGACCTCCAGGGATTCCTCTCGCGGCGCTCGGTTGCACGCTTTTCCCACCATACCTCAGGGAACCCGGGTATGCAAGGAAAGCGGGACGGCAGGCGAACCCCGGACCCGTCACGGGCGTTCACCGCCAGACCGCCAGACCGGCCCGGGGAGGCTTGACCGGCCGTGGGCGGGGACCAGGGGGTCGCCCCCAGGACCGACCGCCTTTTGCCATCCGCCGGAAAAACCGCTATACTGAAATGGCTCCCCCCCACCGCGGGGCGGGTCTTTTGCCTTTTCCCCCCGAAGGCGGGGCCTTCCGATTCCAGGTAAGGAGAACCACCATGCTGAATGCGAACGTTCGACGCGGCCTGGCCCTGGTCGCCAGCCTGCTTCTGCTGACCGCCCCCGCCTGCCTGGCCTGGGGCAGTCCCCTCACCTGGACCCAGGGCAAGGACGGAGTGAAGGTGTATTACCCCTCCACCGGCTGGACCTGGACGGAAGGCCGCGACGGGCGGCGCGTGGTGTATCCCTCCACCGGCTGGACCTGGACCGAGAGCCGCAACGGCCGACGGGTCATTTATCCGTCCACCGGCTGGACCTGGACCGAAGGCAAGGACGGCCAACGCATCGTCTACCCCTCCACCGGCTGGACCTGGACGGAAGGCCGCGACGGCCAGAGGGTCGTCTACCCCTCCACCGGCTGGACCTGGACGGAAGGCCGCGACGGCCGCCGGGTGGTGTACCCCTCTTCGGGCTGGTCGTGGTGGGAAGACCAGAGCGGGCGGCGGATCCCCTGCCGCACCGACGGCGGGCCGGCCATCGACCTGCAGGAGATCCTGATCGAGATGGCCGTCCAACAGCTTCCCCTCACCGACGACCTGCGCCCCTGCACCAATCTCCTGCTCCAGCAGATGAACTGGATCACTCTGTATGTCCCGTTCAACAGCGACCTGGGCAAAGCCCACGCGCTCCTCAACATCGGCTCCATCCGCGAGGCCCGCGAGGAGTTCCGCCGCCTGGCCCATAGCGGCCAGCCGGACGAGGTCCGGCGCGAGGCGGGGTATTTCACGGGCTACTGCAGTGCCCGCCTCGGCGAGATGCGGCAGGCGATCAGCGACTTCGAGGAATTCTGGTCCCGGTTCAAGGATTCCTGGAACACCGCGCTCGTGCCCGATGCCATGTACATGCTCGGCATTCTGCACGAACACGTCTCGGAACTGCCGCGCGCCTTCGAGTGGTATCGGGCCTGCATCCAGCGGTTCCCGGGCAGTGAGTTCGCCCAGCGGTCGCGCGAACGGCTGACCGCGCACGGCGAGCGGGCCGCCAAAGTCCTGCGGACCGTCGACCGGGAATGCCCGACGGCCAAGAGTGCCCGGCCGGCGGCCCCCTTCCAGCTTGGCAACCCGTTCTTCGGCCAGGTCTGGAACCGGTTCCGCCCCGCCCGGTAGCCTCCCGCTTTTTGCGCCCCTCCAGCCCGGCGGCCGGTCGCGGCCGGCGGCTGGCCCCCGATTGAGGTTTTTCCCGGCCTCCGGCCGTGAGGTGCCCGGCGGCCGGGATTCTGTTATACTTCCCGGCCGGGGCCGGCCCTGGTTCCGTCGGCCCCCCGGAGGAACGGTCGATGAAGGTCATTCACCTGTATACGCGCGACCTGTGCTGCGAGGTCGATACCGTGCGGTTTGTCGAGGTGGCCCGGAAACTCGGCGGGCCGGTTTTCGAGGCGACCTCCCGCGTCTATTCGCAGTATTTTGTGGCCTCCGGACTGGCTCCGATCCGCGTCAAACTGCGCCAGGAGACGGTCCAGATCGAGGACCAGCGGGTGGTTTTCTCGACCCACCTCAAACTGTTCAGCTACGGCGTCGCCCTGCTCGAATACTGCCTCGAGGCTGTCGTCGAAAAGATCGAACCCGCCCGCCTATTCGCGGTGGCCGAGGTCGACCTGCCGGGCATCGGCCGGGTCGACTTCGACCAGCTGTTCCGCAACGACCTGTCGACGATCAACGCCACGGTCGGCTCGATCATCAAGAACGAATACGAGGTGCCCGATTTCACCGACCGGTTCCTGCTGTTCATCGAGGACACCGACCGCCCCGCCCAGGACTGCATGGAACTGCTGATGCAGGAGAACAAGCTGTTTCCCCGTCAGACCCGCCATGCGTTCATCAAGCAGGTATCGCTGGGGGCAGAGTCGGAAAAACTCTTCATCCTGGGCAACCGGGCCTACCTGCACACCCTGGGCGACGTCTGGGACGTCGCCAACTTCCTCGAACTGTCGCGGGTTCAGCTGTTCGAGCTGAAGATCTACGATTTCATCCTCGACCGCAACATCGAGTCGACCTACCGGTTCCTCGATCAACTGCCCAAACAGAAACAGCTGATGCCCCTGAGCTGGCTGGGCAAGGACCTGAAGAACCAGGTGCGGCAGGTGCTGGGCCTGACCCAGATCCGCATGGACCTCGTCGACCTGGTCAAGGACATCACCAACACCACGAAGGTGACCGACGACCCTTACTACGAGGTGGTCTACCGCGACCTGAACGAGGCCTTCCAGGTGAAGGAGTGGCTGACCTCGGTCAAGGAGAAGATCACCGAGATCGGCGACGTTCAGCGGATCATCCTCGAACGCATCGATATCCAGCAGGCCACCGCCCTGGAGATGACGATCATCATCCTGATCCTCATCGAGATCGTCATCCCCATGTTCCAGGCCCTGATGGCCCTTTTCCGCTGACCGGCTACCGATCGTTTCAGGGTGAAATGAACGTGCCGCCGCGCGGCAGGAGTTGAAACGATGGCTGGAAGCACCTTGACCTCCGCACCCCCGATCCCGCCCGAGGGCGGGCCGGGCTGGATTGTCCACAAGTTCGGCGGCACCTCGCTGGGCAATGCCGACCGGATCGCCCACGCGGCCGACCTCGTGAAGAAGGAACTGGCGGGCGACCGGTCTCTGGCCGTCGTCGTTTCCGCCATGAGCGGGGTCACCGACCGCCTGCTGAAGCTGGCCTCCCTGGCCGAACAGCGTGACCCGGCCCTCGAGGAGCATCTCGGGAGACTGCGCGCCGACCATCTGGCGGTGATCGACCGCCTCCTGCCGGGCGAGGCGGGGAAGGACGTGCGCACGGCGATCGAGGCCGACCTGGGCGACCTGCGCGAGATCCTGCGCGGGGCGGCTCTTCTGCGGGAGTGCTCGGAGCGGGCCCGCGACTACGTGGCCGGGGTGGGGGAGGTCTGGTCCTCGCTGATCATGGCCGCGGTCCTGCGCGGGGCTGGTCTGCCCGTCGACCGCATCGACGCCCGGCGCCTGCTCGTGGTCGAGCCCGCCCAGCCGACCGTCAACGTCGTCTGGGACGTCAGCCGCGCCAACCTCGACCGGTTCCGCGCCGCCCTGCCGCCCCTTCCCCCCGCCACCCCGCGGGTCTTGGTCTGCACCGGGTTCGTCGCCCAGACCCCGGCGGGCGTGGCTACCATCCTGGGCCGCAACGGTTCCGACTATTCGGCCGCCATCTTCGGCCATCTGCTCGACGCCGAGCAGGTCGTCATCTGGACCGACGTCGACGGCGTGATGAGCGCCGACCCGAACAAGGTGCCCGAAGCGGTGCTGGTGCCCGAACTGACCTACCGCGAGGCCATCGAGCTGGCCTATTTCGGCGCCAAGGTTCTGCACCCCGGTACCATGGGCCCCGCTATCGCCAAGTCGGTGCCGATCCTGATCCGCAACACCTTCCGGCCCGAGGCGCCCGGCAGTGTGGTGAAATGCCGCACCGCCCTCGATGCCGAGCGGCCCGTGAAGGGGTTCGCCACCATCGAGCCGATCTCCCTGGTCAACATGGAAGGGACCGGCATGATGGGGGTTCCCGGCATCGCCGGACGGCTGTTCGATGCCCTGCACGCGCACGGCATCTCGGTGATCATGATCTCGCAGGCGTCAAGCGAGCACTCGATCTGTTTCGTGGTGCCGGCCGCCCAGGGCCAGGCGGCCAAGGCCGCCGCCGAGGAGGCCTTCGCCGCCGAGATCCTGCACGGGAAGGTCCAGCGTGTCGAGGTGACCGGTCCGTGCGCCATCCTGGCCGCGGTCGGGGAGGGCATGGCGGGCACCACGGGCGTCTCGGCGCGCTTCTTCGGGGCGCTGGGGGCGGCGGGGGTCAACATCCGGGCCATCGCTCAGGGGTCGTCGGAGCGCAACATCAGCGTGGTCATCGACGCCGCCGACGCGGTGCGCGGACTGCGCGCCGCCCACGCGGGATTCTACCTGTCGCGGCAGGCCATCAGCCTCGGCATCGTCGGCACCGGCAACGTCGGCGGCGCCCTCCTCGACCAGATCGGGCGCGAGGTGGGCCGCCTGCGCGAGGAACTGTCGATCGACCTGCGGGTGCGCGGCATCCTGACCCGGAAGAAGATGCTTCTCGACGAGCGCGGCCTTGACCCGGCCCGCTGGCGGGACAGCCTGGCGGCGTCGGCCCGGCCCCCTGACCTCGAAGCGTTCCTCGCCCACGTCCGCACCGATTCCATTCCGCATGCGGCGGTCATCGACTGCACCCCCTCGACCGACCTGGCCGCCCGCTATCCCGACCTCTTCACCCGCGGCTTCCACGTCATTACCCCCAACAAGCGGGCCGGCTCCGCCCCGTTGGCTGACTACCGCCGGATCCGGGAG
>CAZKPI010000379.1:0-5416 GCA_964554555.1 uncultured bacterium | reverse complement strand
CGGCCTGGGATGGCGGGACCACGAACATGGTGGCGCGGGCCCGCAGATTCCCGGCCAGGAGGGCGAGCACAAGGGTAAGGAACAGCAAGGCTGACTGGCGGAACATGGTTATCCTTTCCGTGACTTTGTCACGATCGGGGCATCAGGTGCCGTCCTCCGGAGGAGCGGCACCCTGGGGCCAATCGGTCGTCCGAACCCATCGACACGATGCCGGAAGCGCCCCTTGGCCGCCGAGGAGGGGACGAACGTCGGCATGGCCGGCCCGGGTCCTTCCTGATCAGAGCCGGCCGGCTTCGCGGGCGGCGTGGAAGTGGGCGGCCAGGACTTCGCGGTTGGCCATCAGGAAGGTCTTCCCGGCCGGGTCGCGCAGGGTGGTGTTGAGGAAGCCCGCCCGCTCGACCACGGCTTCGGTTTCGCCGGTTTTGATGGCCTTGATGGCGTAGTATTCGACGGCAAAGCCGGCCCAGACGTCGAGCAGGGAAGCGCGCAGGGGCTCGAGCAGTACGGCGAGCAGGAACAGCACGGCCAGCCAGGTGAAGGTGCTGGCGGCGGAGGTGACGAGGTCGACGGCCAGCACGGTGGTCACCGCCACCAGGCCCAGGCGGGTGAAGCCCTGGACCTTTTCCTCGTAGGTCTGTTCCTTCCCTTCGATGTTCCAGGCCCGGCTCACGGCGAGGACGCCGAGCCCGCCGACGGCCAGCGCCGCGGTCACCGAGAGGAGCCGGAGGCCTAACTGCCACAGGGCGGCGGTGGCACTGCCCAGCGCGTTCAGGCCGAGCAGTTCGGCCAGGGTGATGAAGACGAGCAGGAAGAGAAAGCCGAAGACCAGCGTGGCGGCCGCGCGGGCCAGGGTGTCGACGATGGTGCCGGTGGTCTTGTCCTGGCCGGGGAGGGCGGTTTCGAGACGCTCGCGCACGGCCGGGTGCCGGATGACATCGGTGACGGCCCGGGACACGGCGTTGGCCAGGAAGGTGGCCAGGAAGACCAGGATGCCCAGGGTCCAGACCCGGCCCGCGAAGGTGATGGCCATGTCGGCCAGGGCCTTGCTCTCGTGCTGGTTGGCGATGAAGGCCGCGCCGAACACCCAGACGGTGGCATCGACGAGATAGGAGCACAGGTCGCCCGAACCCGGGGGGCCGTCGATCTCCTGCCTGGCCGGCCGCCACGGCAGGGTGACCAGTTCGTCGATGCCCAGCCCCTTCAGGCGGGCGCGCACCCAACTGCCGAGCATCCCGCCGAGGAACAGGGCGACCAGCACGGCGATGGCGTCTCCAACCAGCAGGCGGGTGAACGGGGCCAGGCTGTTCCACCAGACGGACATCGCTTCCATGGCCGGCCCTCCCTATCGGCCGTGGGCCGGGCCCCGTGCCAGCTGGTCGATATCGACAAAATAGTTGGTCTCGTTGATCTCGGGCAGTTCCTTGCCCAGAAGGCCCTTCTTCTGCAGGTAGGCAGGGACCAGCCGGGGCATGGTGGCCCGCACGTTGTAGATCAGGCTGGGAATGGTCCAGAGCCTGATCTTTTTGGGAATGACGTGGTTGACCAGCACGAGGAGGTTGTTCGTGCAGTTGTTGCGGGTGGTGTGGTAGAACTCGCCCTGGCGTACGACCACGGCCTGGCGGATGGCGACGCGCAGGAGTTCCTGCTTCTGGGCAGGGGTCAGGATGAACGGGTAGAGGAACATCTTGCCCAGGCCGCGGGTGACGGGATCGCAGGCCTCCGCGGCGTAGTCCTCCCAGGCGATCAACAGCCAGATGGCGCCGAAGGTCGCCTTGAGGCCGGCCAACAGGTCGTACTTCTGGTCGGTGGTCAGGTGGGCCTCGATGGACAACAGCAGGCCGCGCGATTCCTTCCCGGCGGCGTTGACGAACCCGCCCGGCTTGAACGTGAACAGCATGCAGGCGTGGGCGGCCAGCCATTCGGGCTTGAACGGTTTCTTGACAAAGTAGACCTGGTCGACCTTGGCCGGGTCGATGGCGGCATCCACCCAGTGGTAGGAGGTGACCTGGTTGTCCTTGACCGTGAAGCCCCAGCGGGCATTGCTGATGGTGAACTTCCCGTCCCGCTCGGACTTGAGACCCGGCTGGCGCTGACGGATGTGGTAGGACGCCTGGATGGCCGGGCCGGTGGGGGCGGGGAGGGCCTTGATCGATTTGACCCTCAGGTTCTCGAGTTCGTCCGCCTGGGCCACGTACCCCTCGACCCGGACGAGCTTGCCGTCCCAGGCGCGGGCCGCGTCGCCCGCCAGATCGAGCTTGAACAGCCGGCCGTCCTCGGTCGACAAGGTCACCGCTTCGGGATGGACCGTCACCACCCCGTCGACCCGGTAGAAGACCCCGGCCCAGACCGGCGTCAGCAGAAGCACCAGAGCCAGCAGGACGAACCCGCGTTTCATGAGACCCCTCCTCGGGAAGGAATATCGATCTCCCGCTCCATTATAGCAGGTCCCCTGACGCGTGACCTCCGCGGGCCGGCCAAGGCCAACGCAAGGTGGAAACCCGCCTTGTCAGCAGATACACAAGACGTGGTCGGCCCGCCAGCCGAACACTTCCCATTCGCCAGGCGGAGGCAAGGGGTCCAGGGGCCGGCGGCCCCTGGCGAGGCGGTTGGGAGGAGCGGCGCTCCTCCCGCTCTGGCAGTGTTTCCCAGGTTGGGCTCGCCCGGCTGGCGGGCTTGCCTGGCCCGTCCCACTCCTCTCAGCGGCTTCCGAGGCGGCTGACCAGGCGGCGGGCCTCTTCATAGCGGCGTTTTCCCGGGTTGTGGCGGGAGGACTGGTCGCGCTGGATGCAGGCATGCAGGGCGGGAAGGGCGGCCGGGCCAAGGCGGCGGATGGTTTCGCGCAGGTGATTCAGCAGGGCGGGCGGGTGAAGCCACCCCAGGGCTTCAATCAACCACGGCGCGCCGGCGGCTCCGGCACCTCCGGAACCACCGATGGTCCCGTCGTCCCCGGCAGACGCGGTGGTTCCTTCGACCCGGGCGGTTTGGGTGGTCCGGTCCCGCCCGTCCCTCCCGCCGCCGTCGTCTCTTCCCCCATCGCTGTCCCTCCCGACTCCCGCCAGCACGTCGACGGCGGCGGCCCGGATGACGGCCGGCAGGTCGGTGCGAAACGGCCGCAGGATCTGGGCAACCCGGTGACGGAGAGGATCGCCGTGGGCGGCGACCAGGCCGGCCAGTTCGTCCCGCCGGGCCGGCAGGTCGTCGGCGTTGCCGCGCTTCCAGATCCAGAGCAATTCCTGGGCGCGCCGCCGCCCGGGGTCGGCGGGATCGACCGCGGCGAGCGCGGCGGCGAGATCCTCGTCCGGCGCGGCCGCCTCGGCCGCCTCGGCGTGCAGGAGGGGGAGGGCCTGCCGTCCTTCGCCGCCCATCTCCCGCAGTACCTCGAGAACGCCGCGGCGGATATCGGGGTCGCGATGTCGTCGGGCCTCGATCAGGGCGGGCACAGCCGCCTCACCCAGGTCGGCCAGCACGGGAAGGAGATGCTCCCGGCGGAACGAGGGGGACATCCCGCGGGCGAAGGGGGCCAGGGCCAGCCCGGCGATCATGGCGGGGATGGCCGGAGATCCGCATCGGAACAAGGCCTCCTGGATCCGGACCACGGTGTCGGCGTCGAAGAACGGCTCGAGATTCCTGACCAGCACGATCGCTCCGCTCGGGCCCAGACCGGCCAGGAGCCGCAGGATGTCAGGAATGGCCTCGGCGGGCAGGGTGTCGGCGGGGGTGCCCACGAGGTCGAGCAGGGAGTCCAACCGGGCCGCCAGGCGGTCGGGGGAGAGCCCATCCAGGGTGAGCAGGCCGGCGACGGCCGACCCGCGGAGGGCGGGGTCGGGGCTCTTGAGTCCGGCCGCCAGCTGTTCGAAGCGGGCCCGGACCTCCCCGGCCAGACCGTCAGCGTCGGGTTCCTGCCGCATCGGGGCCGGAATCCCCAGCCGTCTGCGCATCCAGTCGAACATGTCGTCTTGCCCCTCCCCTGGTTCCTGCGGAGCTGGCGGTCCCAGCCGCTCCCGCCCGGGGTGGCCGCCTCTCGGGGAGACCGGGGCGGGCGTTCGGTGCATCCGGCCGGCCCGATGTCGGAAGCACCCCCTGGCGGCCGCCAGCGGCGGGCGAACGCCCCGTTCCGCGCCGCGCGAGGGTGCGGTCTTCCCTCCTGACAGAACCTGGTACCACCCGCCTGAGTGTAGCATACTGCTGTTCCCCAAGCCCTTGTTGGGGAGGAGTGATCCCGGTCTCCCGGGTTTCCTGCCGCCAGGATTTTTCCTTTTTCCCGTTTCCCGACCTCACCCTTTTCCGCCCCCCCCCATTTCGCCATCTCCCCAACTCCCCTTTCCCGTAGTATCATTCCCGCATTCCTCAATCGATGGGAGACCTCTTGCCATGGCGCAACCCCGTGTTCATTTCCGCGGCGGGTACAACTTCCTCGGCCTGCCCCCCGAAGACTGCCTCTACGACGACGCCCGGGCGGTGATTCTGCCCGTTCCCTACGACAGCACCACCTCCTATCGGGCGGGCACGCGCGACGGCCCGGCCGCCATTCTGATGGCCTCGCGCAACGTCGAGTTGTTCGACCGCGAGTTTGGGTGCGAGCCCCTCAGCACGGGCGTGCACACCCTGCCCGAACTCGAGCCTGACATGTCCGGGCCCAAAGCCACCGTTGCGGCGGTCGAGAAGGCCGTGGCGGGGCTGGCCGCCGATGGCCGGTTCCCCTTCATGCTGGGCGGGGAACACAGCCTGACCACCGGCCCCGTGCGGGCCCTGCGGGCCAAATACGGTGAAGATCTGAGCGTGCTCCAGCTCGACGCCCATGCCGATCTGCGCGAGTCGTTCGAGAACACCCCCTTCAACCACGCCTCGGTCATGCGCCGGGTGGCCGACCTCGCCTCGCTCACGCAGGTGGGCATCCGCAACATCTCCGCCGGGGAGATGGAGTTCGTGCGCCGGACGAAGCACGACGGCATCTTCTGGGCCGAGGACATCGCCGCCGACGGCCGTGACGTCTCCTGGATCCCCCGCGTGGTCAGGCGTCTGCGGAAGCACGTCTACATCACCGTCGATCTCGACGTGTTCGATCCCTCGGTGATGCCGGCGGTCGGCACCCCCGAGCCCGGCGGCCTGCTGTGGTATCCCGTCCTTCAGCTCCTGCGCGAGGTCGTCGCCCAGCGGAACGTGGTGGGGGCCGACGTGGTCGAACTGTGCCCCATTCCCGGGTTCATCGCCCCCGATTTCTTCGCCGCCCGGCTCGTGTTCAAGATGCTGGCCCTGGTGTTCGCCCGCCGCGGGTGGCTGGCGGGGGGAAAGGCCGCCCGCCGGTGAGTCTGGCGGTCACCCCCCTCGGCCTGGGCGCGGCGGCGGTGGCCGCCGGCCTGGGCCACCTGGCCGGGCCGCGCATCGCCTGGGCGATCCGGGCCTGGCCCGGCCACGA
>CAZKPI010000378.1:0-5437 GCA_964554555.1 uncultured bacterium | reverse complement strand
GGGGGGGGGGAGGGGCGGAGGGAAGGGGGGAGGGAAGGACGGACGAAAGGAAAGGAGGGGAAGGAAAGGAGAAATGGGGAGCGAAATAGGCGCGGGGGGGCCTCAGGGCAGGCGGCCGCTGTCGTGACAGCGCAGGCAGACGCCGGGGTCGGTGTGGCAGGCCTTGCAGGAGTCGGGGCGGCTGGCGGCGGTGAGGCCGTGGCGGCGGCTGACCCAGGCCAGGGTGTGACTGCGGGGCCGCTGGGCGTGGCAGGCGACACAGCTCGAGTCCTCGTGGCAGGTGCGGCACCGGTGCGGGTCGGCGCGGTAGGCCAGGCCGTGCTTCTCCTCGAAGTTCCGCACGTGGTCCTTGGGGTGCGGGGTCGGGTCGTGGCACAGGGTGCAGTCGCGCTTGACCTTGACCCCCGTGTGGCACTTCAGACAGCCCTCCATGCGGTGGTCCTGCATGGTGCCGTCGAGGGTCTCCCAGTCGGTGACGCGGGGGTGGCAATCGAGGCAGTCGGTGTCCTTGTGCGCCTCGTGGGGGAACCGGATGCCCTCGGGCAGACGCTGGCGGTCACGCTCGGTGGGCATGGGCCGGCCGAGGTGGCAGAGGCCGCACTCCTTGCCGTGCCGGCTACGCGGGTGGCAGGTGAGGCAGGTCTTCTCGGGCGGCCGGCCGAAGGTCGGCGCCAGGGCGGGCGGGGCCGAGGCGGGGCCGGGGGGGCCGTCAAGGGCGGCCGGTCCGGGGGGCGTGCCGGAGGCGGCATCAGCGGCCGGAGCCGGTTCCCCGTCGATCGTGATGGACGGCCCCCCGTCAGCGGGGGTCGCCGGCAGGCGCCCGGCGATGGGGTCGGCGAGGGGGTCCCCTTCCCCCCCGGCGGCCGGTTCCACGCCGCGCATGAGGCGGGACGGCTGTAACGGCACCCAGCCGGCCGGCGGGGGTGGCGGCGAGGCGGGGTCCCCCAGCACGTGACAACGCTCGCAGGCCACGTTCTGATCGTAGTGGGTGCGGTGCGAGAAGCGCAGGTTGGCGGTCACCGCCCAGCCGGCCGCGGCCGCCGCCGCGATGGCCAGGGCGGTGAGGATGGGAAATCCGCGGGGTGGCAGGACGGAGCGGCGGGCCGGGGTCATGGCGCGGGTTTTCCGTGACCGGCCGCGTCTGGCCGGGGCGTGGGAAGGGGTGGAAGAACGACCGGACTCATCATGGCCCATGGTAACCCAGGGCAGGGCGCCGTACAAGGGGGGGCGTCAGAAGATGACGTGGGTCTCGACGAAAGCGGTGTTGTTCTTGTCGAACTGGCCGATGGGGCCGAGGCGCTCGGTGGAGCGGCCGTTGAGGTGGACGCCGCCGACCAGCTTGAGCCAGTCGGTCTTCTGCAGGGAGATCTGGGGGGTCAGCAGGTATTCGCCGGTGGTCAGGTTGCCGAGACCGTTGAACTCGACGAACAGCGTCTCGCTCTTGAAGCCCTTGCGCAGTTGCAGGGTGAGATAGGTCTCGGCGTCGTAGATCTGCAGGGGAGTGGGGGCCGCCATGTCGGGGATGTAGGAGACGAGCCCCTGGACATTGCAGTAGAGGCTGTTTTTGAAGGTCTTGTCGGTGCCGAGCAGAAGGTTGTACTGGTCGCTCCGGAAGTGCCGGCCGATGCGGCCATCGCGGAAGGTGGCGTAGGTCTTGTCGCGGGTGAAGGCCAGTTCGTAGCGCATCAGGAAATCCTTGCCGAACTGATAGTTGCCGTCGACCGCCACGGTCTCGTCGAGCGGGTAGGTCCACCGGAAGGCGGTGTCCGACAGCGCTTCGATGACGGGGATGCGCTCCTTCATCCGGTAGTAGTGGTAGCGGATCTCGTACCGCTTGAAGGCGGCATTGAAGGCGGCATGGTACTGCTCGCGCAGGCGGGTGTCGTCCTCGCGGTGCAGGCGGGCCCCGAAGAACATCGCGGCGGCGAGGTATTTCTGGAAGGCGGTGGCCCACCTGCTGTAGATGCTGGTCAGCTCGCTGGCCTGGAAGACGGGCAGGTAGTGGGCGTCGATGCTCATCCGCTTGTTCACGTAGTAGGTGACCTTGGCGGCGGGCTGTTCCTTTTTGTCGCGGTTGTACTCGTTGGCCAGCCCGTTATGGTAGCGGCGCGAGTTGATCTTGTCGCACCAGCTCATCTTGTCGCCACTGCCCAGCGTTTCGATGAGCTGGCCCAGCTTGAAGTCGAGCCGGCCCCGCTTGAACTTGTAGTAGCTTTCCCCGACGTAGGCGCTCCAGGTCTTGTTGTTGTCCTCCTGGTAGTAGAGCCCGTTGGCGCTGACGAGGCATTTCTGCCCGCGGGCGAATTCGCGTTCGAAGTTGATGCGCAGTTGGTCGTAGGAACTGAACGTGTTGTACCGCCAGCTGTGCCAGCCGGTGATCTGGGGCCGTTCGGGTTCTTTCGGCTCTTCTTCGGCGGCCAGGGCGAAGGGAAACAGCAGAAGGGCGAGCAGAACGGCCGCGAGCCTGCCAGGCCGCGGGTGGCGGCCGGCGGGGGCAGGCCGGCCGGCGGGCGTGACCCGGGTGGTCAGGCCGCGGCCGGGAAGGGGAGACCCCGCGGGGGAAGGGGTGACGTCAGTGGCGGGAGGGGGCGTCCGCTGGAGCGGAAAGCCGGAACCGCCGGAAACCACGCACCTCGCGCGCCGGAGCCGCGGCCGGGATGCGTGGTTCCATGCGTTCAGCCTTCTTCCGATGCGGTTCCTCCGGGGGTCAGCCCTTCTTCATGTTGCGCTGGGAAAAGACGTCCTCGTCGAGCTTGAGGTCGTATTCGATCTTGTTGACCTCGAGCACGGTCGAGGTCTTCTTCCTGAGGTCTTTCATCGTCACGTTCTTGGGGGTCCAGATGTCCTGGATCTTCTCGAGCTGGGTGGCGGTCATCTCCTTGACCTGCTTGGCCGGGTCTTTCTTGTCGAACATCAGGGCCTTGAGGATGACCATCTTCTCCTTGCTGACCTTCAGGATCGAGTGCGAATAGTCGGTGTTGCTGTCCTTCTTCTTGCAGTCGATCGACCAGACCGCCTCGCCGTCGAGGGTCTCCTCCTTCAGGTCGGAGCAGGTGTAGTCGGAGGCATGGATGTCATCCATGTCCTCGTAGGTGAAGTCGCTGGCGACGAAGGCCAGGTTGTAGTCCGTGGCCACGATCTTGCGGATGTTCTTGAACGCGGACAGGTAGATCCACTTCTCCTTCTGCCGGGCCTTCTCGTTCACCAGGTAGGTGGTGTCCTTGATGTCCGCGGGGGACAGGAAATGGATGAAGTTGTCCTTGTTGTCGTTGTCTGCCTTCCTTCTGTAGATCACGAGCTTGCGGGTGCGGGCGTTCCCGTCGGCCGCGATGAGCTTCATGGAGGTGTCCGATTTCGAGGTCTTCCCGATGTATCGGTTTTCCACCCCCTGTAGAACTTCATCGGCAGTCATGGCCAAAAGGCTTTGGGTGGTGACGAGGAACAGGGCCGCCAGGGCCAGGAACATCCAATTCCGGTGCATGTCGTTTCTCCTTTGCCGTCCCGGGGGCGCCGGCCGGGCGCCGCGCCCGGGGTGTTGCCGTTCGGTGGTCAGGATGGGCCGCCGGGTCGCCCCTGCGGTTGGCCGTCCTTTCCCGATTCCCTGATTGCCACCTCGCGATTTCCCTAGGCGAGGTGATAGACGTGGAAGCTTTCGTAGATGAACGAGCGGTCCCGGGCGAACAGCTTCGCGGCGAGCTCCGGCTCGGCGACCAGCCGGCGGGTGTTCCCGGCATCGAGCTGGCGGGGGCGGGCCAGGGTATACCGCCAGCACATCCGGGCGCCGGGGCGGGCGAGGTCGAGCACCTCGCGGATGACACCGTTGAAGAACTCGTGGTCCATCCATTCGAAGATGTTCGACAGGTTGAACTTGTCGAAACTCTGGGGGCCCCATTTCTTCAGGCAGTCGCCGACCGTTCCCAGGAAGATCTCGAGCCGGTCGATGTTTTTCTTCATCAGCGGGAAGTTCTCCTCGAGCAGGTAGGGCGACATGGCCTTGCGTGAGAAATGCGCCCCGAGCAGCATCAGGGCCATGAAGTAGTTGTCGGGGTTGTAGAAGGCGGCCATGGCGCGGTCGATCTTGCGGTTGAGGTTCTGCGACAGGTTGGGGTCCTCGACCTGGGCGAAGGAGTGGGCGCCCTTCACCAGGCTGAGCACGAACTTGTTCAGCAGACAGCTGTTGAGGAACCGCCAGCGCTTCTTGCGGAACTGCTTGTAGTAGGCCGCCTGGGCGGCCAGGTCGGGCTGGTGGAAAAGCGGCTCGATGGTCGAGAAGTCGTAGAGCCAGCCCAGGATGCGGCGGTAGAGGGTGAAAAAGGCTTCGACCTTGCCGCAGGAGAAGATGCCGCGCTCGATGATCGGCTGGTTGGCGTCCCAGAACTCCTGGGCATAGGGGGGCATGTGCCGGCGGATCCTGCGATACAGCTCGAGCCGGTAGGCGGGGGGGTGGCGGGCGGGCTGTCGGTAGAAGGGGGTTCCCATCGATTCGAGGAAATCCTCGTAGTCCAGTTCCATGATGGCGGCCCGCTTGAATTCGACCATCGCTAGCTGGGCGGGGTTGAGGTCGATGGTGACCACCTTGGCGGGGTTTTCCAACAGCAGGCAGAGCGAGTTACAGCCGCCGGAGGTGATCGACAGCACGTGGTCGCCCGGCTTGACGTGGAGGCTTCCCCGGTTCAGTTCGGGGTCTTCCCAGACGTTGCTGTATACCACGGACGGGGCATTGGCCATGATTGATCTCCGATCTTCTTCCTGATTGTCTCCCGGCAGGGAAACGGTCACGAACCTTTCTGGATTTCGCCGGCGGGGGCAGGGGCAGGGGCGGGGCCGCCGGGGGCCTGCCGCGCGCGGTCGAGGACGCCCCGGAACTGGCAGACGAGGGCGGGCATGACCGTGATCTCGACGAGCATGCCGAAGACCAGGGTCAGGGCGAGCAGGCCGCCGAAGTAGATGACCGACTTGATGCTGGCCAGGGCGAGGGCCGAGAACCCGAGGGCGTAAATGATCGAGGTCGAGACGACCGCCGGCCCCGCCTCGATCAGGCATTCGCTGATTGACTCGACGGGGTCGAGGTGGCGGCGGGACGGCTCGAAGAACAAAAACAGCTCGTGGATGGTGTCATCGACGGCCACGCCCAGGGCGATCGAGGCGATGGTGACGGTGGCGATGTCGAGCCGGATGCCCAGCCACCCCATCATGCCCATGGTCATGACGATCGGGTAGACGTTGGGGATGACGCCGAGCCAGATGGCGGAGAACCGCCGGAACAGGACGGCCATGGCGCCGAAGATGAACAGGAGGGCGAGCCCGAAACTGCTGACCTGGCTGTTGGTGATGTAGCCGATCAGGCGGGCGTAGAGGGGAACGTAGCCGCCGAACACGATCTGCACGCCGAGCGGGTCGAAGTTCCGGTGGAGGACGCCGGCGACCGTCTCCTCGA
>CAZKPI010000377.1:3393-5440 GCA_964554555.1 uncultured bacterium | reverse complement strand
GCGGGTTTCCGGCCGGGCCGGGCGGCGCCCGACCCCGGCGTGCCGGCCGGCTTCACCTTGGCGGGACTCTTCGGCTTCGCCGCTTTCGGCGCCGGCGGGGTCCGGCGCTGTTCGGTCTGCGGCCGACCCTTGGCCAGGCGGGCGGCCTCGCCCTTCGCCAGGCGGGAACCGGGCTCGGGCCGCGGCAACACGCCCGAGCCGGGCTTGGGCACGGACAGGGGCCCCACCAGCCGCACCGGGAAGACGGGCGGCGGCCGCGGCGGATCGAACCCGCGCAGGGCGTACCAGGCGGTCAGGAACATCAGCAGGGCCAGGTGGAGCAGGAGCGAGGCCTTGAACTCCTCACTGCCGTCCTCCGGGCGGAGCGTGATGACCTGCGCCTGGCTATTTTCCACGGGTGGACAGTCCAATGTTCGAGCCTCCGGCGGTGCGGATGGTGTCAAGGACCCTGACCACCGCGCCGTAATCGACCGCCTGATCGGCCTCGAGCAGGATCCCGCGGTTGGGATCCTCGGCCAGGTAGTCGCGCACCCTCGCCCCGACCGTGTCGTGATCGACGGTCTCGCCGCGCAGGTGGATGGCCCCTTCGCGGGTGACCTGGAAGGTCAGGGTCTCCCCCTCGATCATGGCCCCACTGCCCGCCCGGGGCAGGTCGACGGGCAGTTTCTTCGTGTCGCGGGCAAACGAGCTGGTGACCATGAAGAAGAAGACCAGCATCAGGATCACGTCGATCAGGTTGGTGACGATGATCTGCGGTTTCTCCCGCTTCCGGTCAGGCAACAGCTTTTTCATAGGACGCCTCCGCGCCGGCGAAGAAGTTGGCCAGGTCGAGGGAGTAGTATTCGACGCTGTCGCCGAACTCGGCGGCCACGCCCTCGCACCAGTGGAAGCCCGGCCGCGGTGGTGTAGAGGGCCTCGCTGATGCCGCCGGCCAGGGCGATCGGGTCACCGATGCCGATCGTGCTGATCACGCTGAACGCCGAGATCATGCCCGTGATGGTGCCGGTGAGCCCCAACAGCGGGCTGATGCTGGCGATGCCCGACAGCATCGAGGTGTTCTTCTCGTAGCGTTTCATCTGGCGCAGGGCTTCCTGCCGCATGACGTCCATCAGGGCGTCCTTGGGCAGGTCGAGCCGGTCGATGCCCGCCGCCACCACGCGCGCCAGGGGATGCGGTTCCCGGCGGCACAGGCGCAGGGCCTCGGTGAAGTCGCGGGCGCACAGGGCGGCCTTGACCTGCTTCATGAACGCCTCGGGCGACCGGCCGATCCGGCGGTAGAACCTGATCCGCTCGATGACGACGGCAACGGCAAGGATCGAGCACAGGAAGAGGGGGACCATGACGGGCCCGCCTTTCACGAACACCTGGACGATGAACAGATCCTTCAGCATGGGTTCCTCCTCAGAAGTTGGCTTCCAGGCCGGCCAGGGTCACCCGGCCTTCCTCGGGCACGTTGAAGCGCAGGCTCTGCGCCTCGTCGTAGAGGTCCCTGATCTTCAGGTAGGCCCGCACGTGCGCCTGGAAATCGTAGCGGAAGACGAGGTCGGACCGGCTGTAGTCGCCGGGGTCGACCCGCGCCGCGGGAATGTAGGCCACCCGGTCGGAGGCCGCATGCCGGGTGAAATCGACCTGCAGGGGGCCTTCGCGGTAGTTCAGGCCGACGTCCAGCAGGCGCTTCGCCTCGTAGGACAGGCGCCGGCCGGTGGCGTCGTCGGTGGGGTTCTGGAAGGTGCCGGCGGCGGTCAGCGAGAAGTTCTCGTCGAGTTTGAAGGTTCCCGACAACCGCAGGCCCGTGCGCTTCGCGTCGGCGGCGAACCGGAAGGTCGAGGTCAACAGGCCCTTGCCCGGGTCCCAGGCGTCGAGGAACTCGATGGCGTCGTCCTCGCGCACGCTGAACAGTTCCGCCCCGAGCAGGTTGCCGTTGGCCGAGCGGTAGTTCACGGCGCCGGAGGTGCGCCGCTCGTGCGAGGCGCGCAGGGGGGCGTAGGGAACGTAGCGGCGGGGCAGGTAGGTGCGCCGCAGGCTGTCGTTGCCGAGGTCCTCCTCG
>CAZKPI010000377.1:2042-3375 GCA_964554555.1 uncultured bacterium | reverse complement strand
CAGGGCTTGCCCCACCGGTGGTCGAGCCGGATCATCGGGGAGAACCGGGATTCCTCCATCAGGGTGTGGTCACGGAACCCGGCTGTCAGGAAGGTCTTCTCCCCCATCTCGAAATCGCCCAGCAGAGAGGCCGTCCGCTTGGTGAACCGCTGGTCCCGGCCGGTCGAGAATTCCACCGAGTCGCGCTGGAGGTCGAGCCCCAGCCGCCCAGTCAGGCGCGGCTTGAGGGAACGCCGGTATTCGGCGCCCACCGAGGTCGACAGCAGTTCCTGCTCCTCGCTGAAATTCACGCGGGGGTTGGTGATCTCGCGGGTGGCCGCGTCGACCTGGGCGTAGGCGGTGAAGAACGCCCCATCCGACAGGGTGGAGTTGCCCTTCACCGTGAAGGCGCGGGCGTCGTCCTCGATACCGGCATCGGGGGTCGGGCTGGTGCGCGTGCCGCGCTGGGCGAACTGGTCGGTACCGAGGGCTCCCGACACCGTCAGCTGGTAACTGCCCTCCCCGCTGGTCGTCACCTTCCCGGCCAGCTGGGTGCGGGTGTCCTCGACCGTCGAGCGGTAGCCGTCCTTCGCTTCGCGCGACAGGCTCAGCTCGCCGGTGTAGCCCTCGTAGGTCCCTTTCCCCTGGGCGCGGAACTCGGTGGCGCCGCGGGAGCCCGCGCCAAAGAAGACCGACACCTCATCCTTCTTCGGCCGCTGGTCGGCCACGAACGGCTTCTCCTCGAGAGTGCGGGTCTCGCGGTCGGGAACCTCGGGCATGATCTCGGGCATCGGCAGGCTTCTCTCGCCCATCTCCAGCTCGATGCGGGCGGGGTCGGCGGCCAGTTCCCCGCCCTGGGCGTCCTTGCCCACGACCTGGACATGACCCATGTCATAGGCCTTGCCGGCCGCGGCACAAGGGAAGGGGGCGGTCAGCAGGGCCGCCAGGAGCGGAAGGTGGAGCGGGTGCAGGTGCAGTCGCATGTCGTGCCTCCGGAATGCTTATCTGGTATCACTATCGGCACGACCGCCCCCTGTACTGAGGGGAAGGAAAACCCGTCTCCGACAGGCGCCGGCCCGGGCCCGGCCGGCAACCCCCGGGGCATGCCCCCTCCCGGGGACAGCAGACGGACCCCAGCCGGCCAAGGGTGCCGGCGGGGCAAGGGCCGGGGAAAAGAGAGGCCGCCGGCAGGACCCCCGGCCAACCTTCCCTGGGAAAGCCCCTTCCCGGCCTGATCCGGCCGCCCCAACACCCCGGCCCGGAAGATGCGGGCGGTCCGAACGTCCGGTCGGGCCGGCGGCGGTCCCCGGGGGGGTCTACTTGAGCTGGGCGCGGGCCTCGTCGGCGAGGGGTC
>CAZKPI010000377.1:0-2032 GCA_964554555.1 uncultured bacterium | reverse complement strand
ACTTGAGGACCTCGCGCCACATCTGCAGGGCCTTGGGAGTCTTCCCGAGGGCGGCGTAGGCGCGGGCGGCCTCGGCATAGGCCTCCGGGATGAGCGGACTGCGGGGGTACAGCACCGGCACCTTCAGCACCTCGAGGATGCCGTCGTCCTGCTTCCCCTGGGCGATCAGGGTGCGGCCCAGCCAGAGCCGGCTTTCGGGGATGGCCGCGTCGGTGGGAGGAAAATCCTTGAGGATGGCCCTGAAGGTCTCGGCCGCGCCCTCGTAGTCTTTCGACTGGAAGAGGGAGGTGCCGATGGCGCGACGGGCGCGCGAAGCCAGCGGGTTCCGCGGATCCTCGGTGACGATGGCCTTGAATTGCTGGATGGCCAGCGGGAAGTTGCCCACCTGGCGGGCGATCTCGCCGATCTGGTAACGGGCCTCCTGGCGGAAATACCCGGTGGAATCACGCAGTTGCGAGAAGGCCGCCAGCGCCTTCCCTGAATCCTTCAGCTCGAGCTGGCACAAACCCAGTTTGAAGAGGGCGTCGTCGCGCAGTTTGCCCTGGGGATGGTCCTTGAGATACCGCTCGAACACGGGCACCGCATCGACGAAGCGATGGGCCTTCATCAGCACCTCGCCCGACCGGAACAGGGCCTGGGGAGCCAGTTCGGAACCGGAGTTGGCGATGGCCCCGAAGGCGTCGATGGCCCCCTGGTGGTCACCCGACTGGTAGGCGATCTCGCCCAGCTGGTAGAGGGCGTCGACCCGGCCGCTTCCCTTCGGGTAATCGCGGATGACCCGCTCGAAATACTCGCGGGCCTGCTTCAGACTGCCCAGGTTGAAATGGCATTCCCCCAGGCGGTACAGGGCCTTCTCGCGGATGCCCGGGGAGGTCTCGCGCCGCAGAAGGTCGTCGAGGTCGGCCATCGCCTCGCGGAATTTTCCCATGGCGATGCGGACAAGGGCCGACTGGTAGCGGGCGTCCTCGGCCCGTGCATGCTTCGGCCAGGTCTTCAGGAAGTTGGTGAACACCTGCAGGCTGTCGGTGAATTCGCCCAGGCGCGAGAGGGCGAGGCCGCGCAGGTAGGTCAGCTCGCCGGCCTCGCCGGCGGGAAACAGGGGAACGGCTTTGACCAGCCAGGCGGCGGCCTCCCGATACTTGTGCAGGTTCATCAGCAGATCGATCAGGTTGCGCATCGCCTCGGTCCGGACCGGACTGCCCTCTTTGTTGGCCAGGGACAGGAACAGCGGCTCGGCCTCGGCCGGCCGGCCGCTCTTGATCTTGCACCAGGCCAGCGAATAGGCGGCCTTGTCGGCCAGGTCGGGGGTGGGGGAGGCGAGGGCCACCAGGCCGAGCGCCGCCTCGGCTTCGGCGTAGCGGCGGTTCCGGAACAACGACTCCCCGATGTAGAACTGCACGACGGCTTTCTTGTCGGGAGGGGCGAGCGGCAGAGCCTTTTGGAAATGCCCCGCCGCCTCTTCATACAAACTGGCGTTGAAGCGGCCGATGCCGACCTGCAGGTGCGCCTCGAACGTCTGCTCGGGCGTCAGCCCGCTCTGGGCGAGGATCTCCTCATACACCGCCTGCGTCTCGGCGGGGTCGAACCCGTATTTCACCATGAGAAAGCCCATCTTCAGGCGGGCATCGACCCACAGCCTGGGATCGGATTTCCCGACCAGGGCCAGGCTCTCGACGGCGGATTTCGGGTTGTTGTCCTTGATGTGGGTCCAGCCCAGGCCGTAGGCGGCGCGGTCGCGGAAGGAGCTCGACGGGAAGTCGCGCAGGACCTGCGTGTAGGCCGCCGCCGCCCCGGTCCAGTCCTTCGTGCGGTAGCGGCATTCGCCGAGCCAGAACAAGGCGCCGTCGCGCAGGGAGAAGGGGGCCGGGTCGGTGACGATCTTGCGCAGGACGCGTTCCGCTTCCTCGAACAACTGGCGCTGGACGAGTCCGAGGGCGTACCGGTACTGCTGGGCCTGCTCGGGGGCGTCGGCGGCCAGCGCCGGCGCGGGGCCGGAACCGGCGGCGGCCAGGCCCAGGATCAGGAGCAGGAG
>CAZKPI010000376.1:5225-5453 GCA_964554555.1 uncultured bacterium | reverse complement strand
CCTCATTGTACGGTTGGCCGACCCGACTGTACAGGGGGGACCTGAACGGTTACGGGGCTACATCCGCGAGTGCATCAAGCCCTATGTGTTCGAGAACGGCAAACCCAAAGCCGGCCCCGTCAAATACATCTTCTCCAAGATGTTCGACATCAACTGTGACGGCAACATCGACAGCGTCGACCGGGCCTTCCTGGAGCGCGGTCTGAAGATCGCCGACTTCAACGAGGA
>CAZKPI010000376.1:0-5206 GCA_964554555.1 uncultured bacterium | reverse complement strand
CGGTGACTGCGCCAGCATCTGGCATCATTCCTTCGGCAACTTCCCCCGCGCTTTCGAAAAGCTGGCCGCCGAAATCCGGCTCGCCTTCGCCCGGGATCCCCGCCTGCTGGCCAAGAACACCACGGTCTGCGCCGCGGCGGGTCCTGTGCCCATCGAGGAGATCAGCTACAACGTCGACGGCCAGGTGACCGGTCGGGTGGCCCACATCCAGATCGGCTGGTGGGGAAACGCCTTCACCGGCCAGTTCACGGTCACCCCGGTGCCCGGTTCCCCTTCGAAGAAATACCCCTTCGCCCCCACCGGGATCAGCTACACCGCCCGCACCGACCCCGGAGTCACCGGGGCGAACTTCCTGCCCAACCTGGGCCCGATGCCCTTCCCCGCGCGCGTCGAGGACGCCAGCCAGTTCCCCGAGCTCTACCGGTCCGACACCGCCGAGCGCGCCGACGGCACCCTGCTTGGCCGCCTCAAGCGCGCGGCCGTCATCGCCTACCAGAAGTGCGACATGAGCGGCAAGAACTGCTATCCGGTCGGTGACCCCTGGGGCATCGGCCTGCTCGAGAGCATCGAGTCGGGGGTCATGGGCCAACTGCCTCTCTACGGTGACGTCGACGGCAAGGACGGGTTCAACAAGGCCGACCTCGCCAAATGGGACGAGGTCAAACAGATGGAGGGCTTCATCCTCAGCAGTGTCTACCAGCATCCCATCGGGGTGGCCATCGGCAAACCGGTCGTCACCGACCTGAATCGCGAGTTCCGCGTCATCGCCGGCGGCAAGTTCTCGGCCTATCCCCCCGCCGGGGCCAGCTCGTTCGTCCTGAAGGAGTCCTACAACTACCGGTTCCTCGATCCGGTCATCTGGGCCTACGACGCCCGGGACGGGAACCAGATGTCGTTCGGCCGCCGGTTCCGGCTCGACGACGGTGGCGGCGACCCGGGCGGCCCGCCGCCGTCGCCTCCCTACCCGCCGACCCAGACCAAGCGCCTGCCCACCCAGATCGTCGGTCCCAACGACATTCCCGAGGACATTCCCCAGACCTGGACGGCCCCCGGGGTCGAGGAGGTCGTGATCAAGCCCGACACCTGGGAACAGAAATGGTCGGTGTCGCCGGGCGGGGCGGCCGGCTCGGGCGTCTCCTTCACCACCGAGTTCAAGCTGGCCGGCCGCTACACCATCACCCACACGGTGAAATACACCCAGCGGATCGTCACCCCCGTCACCGACAACCTGGGCATCATCGTCTACTACGCGGTCACCGACATTCCGCAGACGCGCACGCTCACCCTCGACATCGTCGTCTTCGACCACGAGATCTCCGAGTTCGAGGATCCGAAGTTCGAACTGAAGGGGCCGGGCAACTCGGCCACCTACGCCCCTCAGTGGGGCAGTGACGCGGCCGGACTGCGCACCCGCGACTTCCCCTCGGCGTTCAAGGCCTATCCCGAGACGATGGCGGTCGACACCCGGCCGGCGGGGGTGCCCAGCATGCACGACAACAACTGGCTGACCGTCACCACCCGCGAGACCGGCAAAGAGTATCGCGACCACCATTTCGACCTCGTCAACGCCGATCCCACCAAGACCTACGATTTCGAGACGATGCTGGAGATGCGGTTCGCCCGCAAGGTCACCGAGACCTCCGACCTCAACCTGACCAACGTCGCCAATGCCGACCACCTCGAGGCCTACAGCGGCGTTCTGCTGTCGGCGCCCATCCGCCTCAAACTCGAGATCAACCAGCTTCTGCCCGACGGCGGCGTGCGGTCCTGGAAGACATTCACCTTCACGCCCGACGTCAGCGCCAACGGCGAGGTCGAGGTCGATCCCGCCAGGATGGGCGAGTATCTCGTCAAGATCGGTGACCGCTACATGAAAGTGCAGACGGCGAAGTTCCCCGCGAAGTTCGCCTGGGACCTCCCCATCCCCACCTTCCCCAACGAGGGCTACGAGACGGTGGTGACCCTGACCTGCACCCAGCGCGGCTATTATCTCGACCACCCGAGCCAGACCGAAAAGCTCAAGACCCGCTTCGGTTCCGCGTTCAGCCGGCTGACCCTGAACGGGGAAGGGGTCATCCGCTGGCTCGACCGCGACTTCACCTACACCTGGCGCCGCAAGTCGTTCACCGTCGATGTGACCCCGCCCACCCTGACCGCCTTCGAGGAACACGACGGCCTGGGGGCCATGGTGCCCATCGCGGGCGGCGTCATCCACGGCACCACCGGCGACCAGACCCAGTTCCGGTTCGCGACCTCCGACAACCACCCCGCCTACGGGCCCAACGACGGGCTGAAGGACGGCGGCACCCGCCGCGTCTGGTATCCCCGCTTCTGGCTGCAGGCCATCGACGGGCGGCGCGGCCAGTTCACCCCCCTGGCCACCGAGGGCTATGAACTGCCGCTGATCGTGCCGAACCTGCGCGACAAGTTCAACGCCTCGCCCGACGGCAATCTGGCCGCCGGCCTGACCGCCTTCTCCACCGAACGGGTGGATGGCCACCACCTCAGCGTGGCCGCCCCGACCGATCTCGAAACCATCGGCACCCGGGATATGCGCGAGATGACGATCCGCCAGCAGTTCTCCAACTACATCGCCGGCAAGATCAAATACGTGCTCGAGGTCGAGGACGGTTCGCGCAACTTCGTCCGCCAGGAGGGGTATTTCCAGGTGGTCGACAACAAGCGGCCCAACCTCGACCTCCGGCTGGCCACCGCCAAGTACAAGCCTCTGCCCGACGACGGCAGTCTGACCGCCATTCCTGACATCCTCAACCAGGTGCCCCTGGGGCCGGCGGTCTCGCCCCACGGACTCCTGAGCTGGGCGGGGGTCTCCCCCGATGCCGCCGCGCTCGCCGACCGGACCCGCCCCGCCAAGGACGGCCTGCTGGCGGCCTGGCGGCATCCCTACAACGATCCCGATCTCGCGTTCGGGACCGGCGGGGCCTTCACCAGCCGCTTCACGGCACCGGGGCACCTCTACCAGCGCACGGCCAACCTCGACGAGGTGCGGGACAACCTGCCGATCACCGAGACCAACACCTCGAAATGGGACGACCAGGTCATCCGGCTGAGCGACCGCGATATCAAGGCCGCCTTCCAGGTGTCCAACCCCGGGGAACCCGGCTTCGCCGAGGACGAGGTGGTGGTGCTCGACCTGTCGGTGCGCGACAACCTGCTGTTCTGGCAGGATGACAGCCTGGCCCCCAACGGCCGGGTGGTCGCCGAGCACGCCTTCCGCAAGATCGGGTACGAGTTCCTCCAGAACGTCATCGACGAACGCAAGGTGGCCTATCGCGACGAGCTGGCCGTCGAGGTGGTCAAGAACCCTGATGACACCGCCCCTCTGCGTCTGCTCAACCCTGACGGCACCCCTCTGTCCTACATCTTCCGCGTGGGGAACGCCGATGCCGCCACCGGTCTGCGCAATCCCGGCACTGGCGCCAACACGGGGTCGAACACCTTCCGCCTGGAGACCCTCGACCTGAACAACAACCGCCGCGACCTCGAGATCGACTTCCCGATCGTGCCCAGCCGGTTCCAGATCCGGATCCTCGAGACCGATATCCAGGCCGATCGCAAGAAGTAATGGGAAACGTCCTGACCAGGCCGGCGGGAAGCGTGACGGGCTTCTCGCTGGTCGAGGTCATTCTGGGCATCGCCATCTTCGCCATGGCCCTGATGCCCCTGATGGGGCTGTTCGGCCGCGGCTCGGTGTCCACCCAGGTCACCAGCGACTACCAGACGGCCATGCAGGCGGGGGCGTCTTTCCTGCGCACCCTGGTCGCCCTCCCGGCCAGCCAGCTTCCGATCGGCAACCCGGTCCCGCTCGACCGCACCTTCGGCACGACGGCCGGCCAGACCGTGCGGGTCCCCTCCCGTGAGGTGCTCAACAACACCACCTTCGACTACCGCCTGCAGATCCGCTATGTGATGCGGGACGCGGCCAAAAAGGACCTGTGGTTCGAGTTCAGCCCCGAACCCGGGCGGATCGCTTCCATGACGGCCTACAAGCAGTTCCTCCGCCTGGATTTCGAGGTTGCCTGGACCTCACGGCTCGACCGCCAGCCCGAGCGGCTGAAGCTGATCATGTACAAGGCGGACCTGGAATGAGGGAACAACGCCGGGGGGTCGTGGTGGTCATGGTGCTGGTCGCCCTGACCGTCTCGCTGATCTTTGCCACCTTCCTGATGCGGCGGTCGGTCAGCCAGGGCTACGAGAAGCTGGCGACCAGGGAACGGACCCAGCTCGAACTCCTGTGCCTGTCGGCCATCGATGCCGCCAAGCTGAAGATCAAGGCCCATCCCACCGAGCTCTACACCGCCTTCCGCTACCGGCACGACGAGACCGGGGCGAAGAAGACCGACGACCTCTACCAGACCTTCCTGAGCGATCTCCGGCTCGATGTTCTTGACGAGAGCCTCGTGCGCGAGAATGCCACCCTCACCGCCCGGGTGACGGCGATCGAACGGCTGGGCATCACCCGCAAAGCCACCGGCCTCGGCCCCGGCTATGTCGACGATTACCTGCGGATCACCGCGTCGGCGGCCAGCCGCATCCCCAACTACGGGAAGGACGGCCTGGAGAGCGAGGTGACGATGCAGGTGACCATCCAGATCACCAAAAAGGAGGGGACATGAGGCGGCCCGGTGCTTCCGGTTCCCTGTCCGGCCGCGGGGTCACCCTGATCGAGGTGATGGTGGCCGTCGGCGTCTTCGGCCTGGTGTCGATGGTCGTCTTTGGGTTCACCCGGTGGATGAACTCGGCCCAGGCCCTGACCGGGTGGAAACAATCCTCTCTCGACGCCATCCGGCTCAACGAGGTGTTCTGGCAGAAATACTTCTCGGCGGCCACGGGCAAGATCAAGTCCCTGACGGTCGATGCCAGGGGCGTGGTCGTGGGCACCCCCGACATCGCCACCGAGCCGGTCAAGATCCGGTTCGGAGGGGTAGGGGACCTGATGAAAGGCTATGTCGACGGGCCCGGCGAGTGGCCGGTCTGGCGGTTCAACGCCATCCAGCAGAAGACCGACGGGAGCGGGGGCTACCAGGACCGGGTGGTGACCGCGTATCTCACCGGGAGCCGGCCCGATGTGCGCCTGCACGCCCGCATCCAGGTCGGGGGCAAGACCGTCCTGCACCAGGAACTGCTGACCAACGTGGTGGGCCTGGAGGGATCGGTGCGGGCCTATCCCGAGGAGAGCGCCCAG
>CAZKPI010000375.1:2427-5463 GCA_964554555.1 uncultured bacterium | reverse complement strand
GCGGGGGTTTGGCCGGTAGAGCACCAGCACGCGGCCGATGACCCGCACCAGTTGGCAGTCGGTCCGCTCAACGAGGGTTGCGGCGGCCTCCCCGCGTTCCACTTCGGCGTTGTCGAGGATCTTGACCTTGATCAGCTCGCGGGCCTGCAGGGCCTCGCCGACGGTCTTGACGAGGGCGGGGGTGATCCCGCCCTTGCCGATGCGGACCACTGGTTCCAGGTCGTGGGCCAGGGCTTCGAGGTGCTTGCGCTGTTTCGGGGTGAGTTCCATGGGTCCTCCAGTGGTTCAGGGGGCGGCCGGACGGCCGGGCCGCCGCAGGCGGGCGACGTAGGCGTCCCAGGCGGCCTGGATGTCGGGCGGGAGGCGGTCGGGGGACCGCTCGACGTCAGGGTCGGGGTCGGCCGCCGAGACGGCGGGACAAAGGCGGGCGATCAGCCGGTCACGGCCATCGAAGACGTCGATGGTCATCGCCCCGCGCTGGAAGTGTTTGCGGTAGACCCGGCGGACGGCCGGGGGCGGAACGGCGACGCGGTTGCCAATGACGACGGGCGAGGGGTCGTGGACGATCAGCCCGGTCACGTCGCCCGGGGTCAGATAGGAGGGCAAAACGTATTCGTCGCGGTCGGCCACGTAGTCGGCCAGGATGGCGCGGAACTGCAGGTCGGCCAGGTTCCGCAGGAAGCGGGCGATGGTGTAGTAGTTCGCGTCGCGCGCGATGCTGTTCAGGTCGAGACCGCGGTGGATGCTTTCTTCGATGACCAGGACAATGGGTCCGTACAACCGGGCCACGGACAGGTGCGGCGAGGTAAAGATGAAGTGGGACTCAGGGTCGACGAGCCCCGTCTTCTCGAGGATCTCACCCTTCCCCCGATAGTTCTCGTAAAGGTCGCCCAGCGCCTCGAGGCGGGCGAAGATCTGGCGCAGAACCCCGACGTGTTCCCGGCGGGCGGCATCCAGCGCGGCGGCCGGCGGCAGGCCCGCCTGCTCGTGCTTCCGGATCAGCGCGCGCAGGCCATGCGACTGGCAGTCGGTGTCGAGCAGGAAGTGGAAGCCCAGCAGTTCGTCGCGGCCGATGCGGTCAGCCTTCCGGGTGCCGAACCCGCGGAACACCTGCGCGAAGAACCCTTTCTCGATCCGGCGGCGCGCGGTCGGGGAATTCATCACGGCCATGGTCGGCGGCTCAAACCGCGCGGCCGCGGCGGCGGGGGCGGGCAGGCACAGCGGGGTGGCGGCCGGCCCGGCGGTCAGAGCGGTGGAAGACAGCCAGCCGGCGGCCAGGGTCAAAGCCAGACCCAGGATTTTGACTGGGGTTCTTGTCGGAATCGTCATGGCTCTCCTCCGTCGTGGGCGCGAATGCCCCACCCTATCCCCCTCCGCCTGCCCTGTCAACCTTCATTCCGCCTTACAGGCGGGGCCTGGTCGGCTTCCAGTCGGTGGGACGGGCGGGGTCACTGCCCGCGGGCACGACGAGAGACCCGACGTAGGCGGCATCTTTGTACACAAGGTCGAGCTGTTCCTTGATGGAGCGCATGTCCTCCTCGCTGACCACGCCGTTGTCGGTGGCCTTGTAGAACTGCACGGTGACCCGGATGGGAAACCGGGGGTCGCGCTCCACGGGCAGATTGTCGAACTCAACGTAGGGGCCTTCGAGCTCGCCGTGGCCGACCACCGCCTCTTCCACGTTCGAGCGCTCGGACGCGGCCGCCCCGGGCATGGCCCCCGCGGCTGATGTTTCGAGGCATTTCACGGCGGACAACAACCGCTGGGGGGCCTTCTGCTTGAGGGGGACCTGCACCAGCAGGACCATGTTGAGCCCCCTGGCCTGACCGGCCTTCGCCTCCCCGCCGAAACTGCCCGTGGAGGGAGCCGCGGGCGCGGGTTCCGTGAACTCGCTCAGGCGCTTTCCCGTCAGCGAAGCCTTCTGCCCACTGCTGTTGAAGAACAGGCGCTGGCCCCAGCCCATGCCGCCGGGAACGGCATCGCGGGTGTTGTCGATGATGGTCACACTGGTCCCCTCGCGGGTCACCAGGATGGTCAGCACAGCCGGGGCGCTGGCATAGGACTGGTAGTTGAACAGCACCGGGTTGAAGGTGGCCTCCCCCTCCTTCGGAATGGGCAGGAAGCAGGCCTGCGCGCTGACCAAAAAGTGCGTGTCCTTCTCGGCAAGCAGGGTGGTGCCGGTGCCGGCCCAGGACTCCGGGGCGGTCAGGAAGGCGCGCGGGTCCTCGAGCAGGGCGCCCAGCGGGGTGGTCTGCAGGGCCTTCCCCTTCTCGTTGCCGGTCCGCACGAGAACCTTGCCGATCGGCAGGTCAGCCGTGAGGTCGGAGAAGTTGGGATGCCGGATCACCGGCATGCAGGTCATCTGGGGCCGCTCCTTGGTTCCATGCAGGACCTGGATGGTCATGTCGCTGATGTTGGGCCCGACGCTGGAACCCTCGAACCGGCCCGTGTCCTCCCAGGTCACGTTGAGAACGGTGAGCCCGTATTTCTGGGCAAGCGCCTGGACGGCAGGGTCGCCGACCATGTTCTCGACCTTGCGGACGACCTGCGTGTAGGGATCGTCGGCCTCGGCCGGAGCGGGAGCGCGGGGCATGGACTTGCCCGGGGCGGGGGCGGTCGTGACGAGGGCCAGCAGAAACAGCAGGGCAAGAGGGAAACGCCAGGAACGAAAGGCCATGGGAACCTCCTTGCGCGGCCGGCGGCCGGCCGCGTGCTCGCCGGCATTCTACCGCATGGCCGACCGCCGCCGCGACATCTTCTTTCCCGCCCCGGAACCGGTCACCCCCCGCCGCCGGTTCCCCCGCCTCCGCCAGCCGGAAGGTGCGGCGGCGGGGCTTCGGCGGTCAGAGGAAGCGGCGGCAGACCGACGGGCCGACCAGGCCTTCGATCCGGCCGGCGGTCTTCTGGAAGGGCTCGCCCTTCAGCCGGTCGATCAGCTTCTTCCTCGAGTCAACCAGGCGGGCCTTGCCGCGGCAGAACGACTGGACCACGCCGCTCACATCGCGGCGGCCGCGGTGGCGGGCCATGGCGGGGAAG
>CAZKPI010000375.1:2107-2391 GCA_964554555.1 uncultured bacterium | reverse complement strand
CCGTGACCTCCTGGCCGGCGCCCACCTGCGGGTGGTCTGATGGGGGCGATGCTGGGGCGCACCAGGCGCGGCGGGAATGCGGGGGACGGGGCAGGGACGGGGCAGGGACGCGGCGGGGACGCGGCGGGGATCAGCCGAGAATGGCCTGCCGGAAGGCCTCCAGGCCCATCCTGTCGATGATCATGCCAAGCCGCTGGTGGGGCCGGCCGTTGGTGCGGAACCAGTCAACCACCCGCTGGGCCAGGTCAAGGGCCTGGTCGGTGGTCAGGTCGCGGGTCAGCTCA
>CAZKPI010000375.1:0-2097 GCA_964554555.1 uncultured bacterium | reverse complement strand
TCGTCCGCCAGCCGCGGCACCGCGCCGCCCTTGCCCCCGACCAGCACCCGCCAGCCTTTCGGCAGGCCGACGAACCCCAGGTCCTTGATGCAGGTCTCCCCGCATTGGTTGGGACAGCCGCTGACCCCCATCTTCATCTTGCCGGGAAGCTCGAGTCCGTGGTACCGGTCGTCGAGCTTCATGCCCAGGGCGAGACTGTCCTGCAGGCCGCGTTTGCAGAAGGTGGTGCCGGGACAGCACTTGATACTGCGCACGCACAGCCCCACCGCCGCGCCGGGAGACATGCCGAGGTCGGCCCAGACCTGGTCGAGCTGATCCTCGGCGAGGCCGACCAGGGCGATCCGCTGGGCGCTGGTGATCTTCAGCGCCGCCACGTGGTGTTTTTCGGCCACCTCGGCGATCCGGCGCAGGGTCTCGGGGGTCACCACCCCGCATGGAATGTGGGGAGCGATGGCGTAGGTCCTCTGGTCGCGCTGGATGATGGCACCCTTTTCTCCGTCCTGCAGCATGTCGGCAACTCCTCTGGCGGCATGAAATGATCGAGGACAAGGCAGGATATCACATCCCGGCCGGCCTATCACCGGCCGATGCCGCCGCCGGGCGATCGGGACCGAAGCGTCACCAGCCCAGCCGACCTCTGGCGTCCAGGACCGCGGGCCGCGGGTCGAGGACCGCCGGAGCGGGTTATCCTCAGCCGGGTGAAAAATCTCCCCGTTTGTCCTACCATGGACGGGATGAAAAGCCAACGCCGCTGTCTGCCCGTTTCCTTTCTGCTGTTACTCGGTCTCCTGCTGGCCTTCCCGGACCTGGTCGAGGCCATTCCCGCCCCCGATGACCAAACCGCCGCCAGGCCGACCGTCCGGCTCCTGGCGCAGTATCTGGCCATCGACACCACCAACCCGCCGGGGAACGAGATGGCCGCCGCCCGTTTTCTGCAGGGGATCATCGCCTCGGCGGGCATCGAGACCCGCGTGTTCGACCTGGGCAACGGCCGGGCCAACCTGTATGCCCGACTCCCGGGTGACGGGTCGCGGCGCCCGGTCATCCTGCTTCACCACATGGACGTCGTGCCGGCCGAGACCCGCTTCTGGACCGTGCCCCCCTTCTCCGGCCGACTCGCCGGCGGGCGGCTGTACGGGCGCGGCGCCATCGACATGAAGACCATGGGCATCGTCGAACTGCAGGCCATGCTTGATCTGGCCAAAAGCGGCAAGCCGCGGCGGCGCGACCTCATCTTCCTCGCCGTGGCGGACGAGGAGGACGGGTCGGTGGGGGCGAAGGCCTTCCTGCGCGATCACGCCGACCTGATCCGCGACGCCGAGTTTCTCATCAACGAGGGGCAGACCATCCTGGCCGACGGTCAGGGGCGCGTCAAACGGTATCTGGTGGCGGTGGGGGAAAAGACGAACCTGTGGCTGGAACTGGTCTTCCGCGGACCGGCCGGCCACGGGTCACTGCCGCTGAGCGGCTCGGCCATCGAGCGGCTGGGGCGCGCCATCGAGCGGCTGAGGACCAGGCCGCCGAACCTCCGGGTTTCCCCCGCCATCCGCGACTACCTCGACCTTCTGCTCGCCGACGTCGATATCACGCGACTGCCCGGCTTCCGCCACGACCTGTCGACCTCCCTCGGTTCCCCCCTGTTTCTGCGGGCCATTGCCGCCAATCCCCGCATCCGGGCCTCCCTGCAGGACACCATCAGCCTGACCCGGGTGCGGGCGGGTGACAAGATCAACACCATCCCCAACGAGGCCGTCCTCGGCCTTGACTGCCGCCTTTTGCCCGGCACCGACCCCCGCCGCTTCCAGGATGACCTGCGCCGTCTTCTGCGCGGCCTCGACGTCGAGATCCGGGTCGTGGACACCCCCGCCGTCGCCACCACGTCGTTCTCGCCGGCCGATTCCGCCTTCATGACCGCCCTGCGCGCCACCGCCGCCCGCTTCGATCCGGGGGTGCCGGTCACCCCGGTCCTCCTGCTCAGCACCACGGACAGCGTCTTCTTCCGGGCGATGGGGATACACTGCTACGGCTTCGAGCCCTACGCGCTGACCGAGGCGGAGTATGACCTGTCCCACGGCAACGACGAATCCTTCCCCGTCG
>CAZKPI010000374.1:0-5474 GCA_964554555.1 uncultured bacterium | reverse complement strand
CCGATGTAGACGGGGTCATACTCGAAATGGAACCGCAGTCCGCCGGGGTTGTAGTACTTCGTCGGGGACGGATCGCTGACCGCGCAGGCCACGAAGCTGGCCAGGCCCACGGCGGGGGTGGCGACCACGACCGAGCTGGGGCCGGCCGGGATGTAGATCTGGTTGGGCTGGTCCCACCAGTTGACGAAGGCCCCGGGCTGGACCCGCATGCCCCATCCCGGGTTGGGATTGTTCTTGAACAGGGCGAGGATCTTGGGAATGTCGCTGGTCTGCAGGTCGAGCCGGATGGTGGTGGAAGACAGATCGGGGGCGGTGGTCAGCGACAGGGGTTTCAGGGTCAGCACGGCGTAGGTCGCCGGGGTGGCGTACAGGTCGTGCAGTTCGATCTTCCCGTGGAAGAGGTTGTTGGCCTGGACGACCGTGGGCACCGGCATGACCAGGCGGGGCGGGATGGTGGGCGATGTGGAGAACGGGTTTTTGTAGAGGAGGGCCCGGTCGGAGGTCTGCAGGGTCAGGATGTTGTTGGCCAGGTCGATGGCTGGCGGCGGCGACTGCAGGATGGTCAGACTGGGCAGGGCGGGGCGGGTGAGGGTGGTCGAGAGGGGCGCGGTGGAGGGAATGTGCTCGAGTTTGTTGCCGAGCTCGTCCACCACGAACGCGCGGTCTTTGTTGCGGGTGGCGAACCAGATGGGCGTGGTGCCGCTTCCCAGCTTGCGGGCGATCCAGTCGCCGCCTTCCGAGCAGATTTCGATGCGGAGCTGGGTGTTGGAAGGCCAGCTGAAGGTGTCACTGCCGGCCTGGAAGATGTAGCGCTGGTACTCGTACCCGCCCGAGTCATACTCGGCCGCTTCCACGCCGCTCAGGAGCATGCCTTCAGACGCAGAACAGGCCATGATGACCGGCTTGTTGAAGGTCAGGTCGACGATGAAGGAGGCGGGCCAGTTCTGGGTCACCGTGAAAGCGGTGACCTTCGGCTTGGTCCGCCATTCCGACGAGGTCAGGGTGATGGGGAAGAAGGTCTCGCCCTTTTCCCAGTTGCCCGCCAGGTCGGTGAGCGGGGCGGATGCCACCGCGTGGGCGCGCAGATACAGCGGGGTGGACGCCCAGCTGGTCAGGGTCTGGCGGTGGGCGAGGGACAACACCACGTCGAAGGTGAAGACCCCGGAGGATACGGTATCCCCGGTGCCGAGGGTAAGGGATGCCAGCAGGCCCGTCGACGTGGAGCCGATGATGTCGAAGCGGGTGATGTCGAGCTTGTCGAACACCTCACTGACGGACACGGTCAGGGTCGCGCCGTCGAAGGTCGCCCCCGCGAGCGAAGGCCTCAGGGTATCGATCCAGAAGGTGCTGTCGGTGGCGATGGTGTGGCCGCCGAGGTCGGAAACGGAGAGGGTGAAGGTTTGGGACATGGCGTCCTGCCGGGAATACGTGGCGAGGTTGATTCCCTTGACGGTCCGGACGTTGTCGCCATAGAGGGACAGCAGGTAGGAGGCCGGGGCGGAGGGATAGGCGGACAGGTTGATCCAGGCCGCGGTGGCCAGTTCCCCGGGGGTCAGGGTGGCGCTCGCCCAGAGGAGATCGGCGGGTGAATCGGAGGCGACGTTGAGGTAGTTCAGCTCCGGGGCGTTCGAGGCGATCGTCCAGCTGACGCTGGCGAAATCCGGGACGACGTGGTCGACGGCCAGCGGGGTGATGAGGCCCATGACGGGAGAGGCATAGTTCCCGACGTTGTCCTGGGCGACGATGGTGTAGGAGAGGGAGGCAAGGTTCAGACTGGCGCCTCCCCAGGCCGCCCCGCCGTCGAGCGGGACAGTGAAACTGGCATGGTAGCGGTCGGTGGCGGCCGCGTAATCCATGGTGAGGGTGGCCAGGCCGATGGCGCCGCTGAACAGGGAGGCCTGGGGGGTGAAGTCGGCCGGGGCGGTGATGGAGGCGATGACGCTGATCACGTCGTTCTCGTTGGCGACCCATTTGACCGGGTTGTCGTTGTTGGTCTGGGTGATGGCGATGCTGTGGGTGGCGATGCGCGGCGGCAGGCAGTCCACTTCGAAGTTCTGGGCCGTGGTGTAGGTCCACCAGGTTCCCCCGACGTCTCTCACCTTGGCCTTGAACTGGTAAGGGTTGAACTCGGCGGTCGTCGTCGCGGCGGTATGGGTGAACGGCGCCGGGAGCCGGAAGGCGAAGAGGGCGGGATCCCAGGTCAGGGAGGTGCTGGCGGCGCCGGGCACGCTGGTGACTGCCGTCAGGTCGATGACCGCGCCTGACTTCTGGACATTGGCCTGGTCGGCGGGGTCGATCGACAGCGAGGCGATGAAGACGTCACCGATCTTGATCGGGGTGCCGGCGGGCCAGGGGTTTTCCAGAGCATCGAGAATCACCAGGGCGCCCGAGGCGGGGACGTTGTAGATGGTGAAGGGGGTGGCGGCCGAGGCGGTCGAGGCCGTCGCCAGGGCGACGTTGTTGGCGTTGTCGAGGCAGGTGAACGGGAAGGTGCCCACCGTGTTGTTGAAGCCCACCGCCGGGGCCACGGCCTGGGCGATTTTGTAGGTGCCGGTGAAGTTGGTGGCCGAGGTCCGGGTCAGCCGGAAGTTCGGCGGTCCGCCGATCTGGCGCAGATCGACGAAGGGTGAGGCGAAGGGGTCACTGCCCCACAACTCCGTGTCCACGGGAACGTTCAGGATACTGCAGGTGAACTGGAGGGTAGTGCCGATCGTGGCGATGGTGGCCCCGACCGGGGTCAGCACGGTGACCGAGGCCCCCGTGAAGATGGGCGGGATGCAGTCGACGACAAAGGTCGAGGCGGTCTTCGTGGCGATGAGGTTGCCGGCCTTGTCGGTCATGGTGGCCACGAACCGGTAGGCGACCACGTCGGAGACGGGGAGTACCCCGGTCGAGGTGGCGGTGTGGAAGTTGAAATAGGAGTCGGTCAGGAAGGTCATGCTGGCGAAGGTCGAGCTTCCCACCGTACTCAGGTCGATGGTGCAGGTGCCGAAGTCCCGACCGGGCGCGTCGATGGGCCAGGTGGCGTTGAGGAACCGGTTGATGTTGATCGTGGAAGGGGGCAGGGCCGGGTCCTCGAACCACAAGCCCCGACTGGTGTGGGTGACGATGAGATCCCCGGTGGGTTGGGGGAGCACCTGGTCGAGGGGGAGGGTGATGGAGGCTTCCAGTTCCTTTCCGGGCACTGGCAGGGTGAGATTCCACAGGACGTTGCCGTCGTCGTCGGCAACCGTGATGGGGAAGGTGGCGCCCCAGTTCAGGGGCCCCTGGGGAACGGTGAACGAGTAGACGTAGGCCCCCGAGGCAGGCACATAGGGCATGTTCTGGGTCGCCGACCAGGTTCCTCCCATGCTCGAGAGGTCGACGGTGACGGTTTCCCCGTCATGGACGGCGCTGGTCGAGGAGGCCAGCTTGACCCACAGGGTCACCCGGTCGCCGATGGCGGTGAACGGGTGGGTGGCCGTGGGGCTCTTCGGGCTGGCGGAGTAGGTGGCGCAAGCCGTGATGTTGTTGGGGTCGAGGAGGGAGGGCGGTTCGTTGTCGACGTCGCACATGGGGCTCGTCGCGCTGGACAGGTTTCCCGATTCGTCGATCACGGTGACCCGGAAGGTCCAGGTGGCGGAGTCGATCGGGGGATCCCAGGGGTTGGCCGAGCGGCTGGCGAAATAGAGATCGGCGGCGGGAGAGGCGAAGGAGATTTTCCATCGGGGCGCGGCACCGGTATAGACCATGGGGGTGTTGGTGGCCGCCCCGAACTGGGAAAGATCGACGAACACCGCTTCGCTTCCCGTCAGGGTGCCGTCTATCCCAGGCACGTCGGCCCAGATGGTGATCGAATCACCGTAGAGGATCTTGTTGGTGGGCGCGGTCAGGTCGCTGACGGTCACGCCGTAGACGGTGGGAGGCTGGTTGTCGATCGGAACGTTGATCGTGGCGGTGGCGGCGTTGCCGTCGTCATCCCTCACGCTGACCACGAAGGGTTGATTGATCCGGTCGAGGGTGCCGGAAGGGATGGGGTAGACCCGGTAGAACCAGGTTCCCGAGGCGGCGGTGTTCGTACTGCTGGCGGTCATCACCAGGTTGGCGGTGAAGGTGCCGCCCAGGGCGGTGAGATTGATGGTCGGCGCCACCAGGTCGGTGTGGCAGGAGGCGATGGCCACGTTGAACTCGATCCAGTCGCCCTTGCAGACGTATCCCCCGGCGCAGGCCGGCTGGGTGGCATAGTAGCCGGTGATCGAGATGGGGAACTCGTTGTCGACCTTCCCGGGGAAGGTGAAGGTGGTTTGGGCCATGTTCCAGACATGGTCGAAGGCCTGGACGCTGACCGTGGGCGTGGTGTCCCAGGCCTGGAACTGGAAGGGCCAACTGCCGACCTCGAACTCCCGCTCGAATAGCGCGGGGTTGCTGGTGCTCTGGCTCAGGGGCTCCCAGGCGTTGTACAGGGAGGGCCCGACCGAGGCGATGCGGACGGCCACCGAGCCGAGCTCGGCTCCCTCCAGGTTGTTGACGGTTGCAGAGATGCGGAACCGGTCGCCGATCTTGTAGGTGCCGGCGCCGGTCAGGCGGGTTACCGTCACGGCGCCGCTGAACACCGGCGGACGGTTGTCGATACTGATGGGCGGGGTGGTTGACTCGAAGATGAGGTTGCCCGCGGAGTCCTTGGCGTAGACGGTGAAGATGTAGGAAACGTCGTCTTCCAGGGTACCGGTCGGGATGGTGTAGGTCCCGATGCGGTTGGGGCTGGTCGGTTGGAGAAGGAGGCCAAAGGAGGCCGGACCACCGATCGGGCGGAGATCGACCACCACCGTGGCAATGTCGGTGGCGGTGATGTTGCATTCGATCCGCAGTTTGGTGGAGATGCTGGCCAGGGTGGTCGGCGCCAGACCGTTGGGGGCCGGGGGATAGACCATGGCGTTGGGCCCGACCGTGTTCCCGGGCGGATCGAGATCGATGGACGCAAGGTAGGCAGTCCGGGAGGCCTCGTTTCCCGCGTCGTCGATGACCAGGAAATCGAAGGGGAGATTGGTCCCGCTGACGCTGGGGCTTTGTGGCAGGAGGATCGACCCGGTGAAGGTAACCGGGTTTCCCACCACAGTTGTGGAAGGGGTCATGGTCGGCATCGGGATGCCGGCATTCTCGAGGGTCGAGTTTGAGGCGATGACGGTATCCCCATCGTACTTGCTAAGCGATACCGAGAGATTCAGGATATGGCCGGGAAGGGCGGGAATCGTCGCTCCGGCAGCGTTCACCACGGTGGCGGCGGTGATCGCCGGCCGGGTGGTGTCCACGTTCATGCTGAAATCGGTGTAGTTGACGGTATTGCCATGGACGTCGACGATCCTGACCGGGAGGGTGTATCCCCCATCCTTCCCCGGAGGGAAAACGAACGGGCCGGCGGTCAATGGGCCTGGTCCCGTGGTCAGGGGATTGGAATTTGTCAGGCCGACAGCGGACAGGTCGATGTTTGCTTGCCC
>CAZKPI010000373.1:0-5477 GCA_964554555.1 uncultured bacterium | reverse complement strand
AACCGGCCGGGGGTCAGTTCTCCTCCCCGGCCACGGGGAGCTTCTCGATGTCTTCGGGCCAGAGGAGGCCGGCGGCGGTGTCGGGCGGGGTGGGGCCCTTGGGGGTGTAGGCCGCCAGGCCGGTCTGGCTCTTCACTTTGGCGAAGGCTTCCTGGCCGGCGGTCTCGCTCAGCAGTTTGACGGGTTCACCCGTGAAGAACCCGCGCTTCTGGCGCTCGGAGACGATCTTCTCGGCGGCGGCCTCGTCGAAGCCGATGACCTTCAGCATCTTGGCGGTGACGGTGTTGAGGTCGAGGCGGAACTCCCAGACGTTGGGGTCCTGGCCGAGCTTTTTGGCGATCTTGGTCTTGAGGTCGAACAGGCCGACCTTCTTCTCCTCGAGCTTCAGCTTGCCGGTGAACCACAACTGGGGCCCGACGTTGGCGAACAGAGTATCGCCGCTCATGGCCTTCTTGTACAAATCTTCCTTGAAGCTGGTGAAGGCGGTCTTGGCCTTGGTGAGATCATCCTTACTGCCCTTCTTCTGCACGAAGGCGAGCTTGGCCTGGTAATAGGCGGCATACAGGTCGATGGCCTGGCGGTCCATGGTGGCGTAGTTGGTGTTCTCGAGGACGATGCGGTAGAGGGTCTTCTTGTCATCGGGGAAGAGCTTGACCCAGGCCCGGATGAAATCCATGAAGGACTGGGGCTGGAAGACCAGCATGGCGGTGACGCACTTCTCGAAGGGGGCGTTGATGGCGCGGCTGGTCAGCAGGTCGTAGAACAGGCCGGCGATGACGCCCTCGGTGGCCATCAGCTGGGAGCCGTTCTTCAGGATGCCCGTCTTCTTCCCGGTGGGGCGGGCCCAGATGTAGCGCTCGCGCCGGATCGGGTCCTGGCGGCCGAACAGGAACTCGGAGATGTTGTACTTCTTGCGGTCCTTTTCCTTGAGTTTGGGGTTGGCGGGCCCGTAGACCGCTTCGAACGCCTCGGCCCACCCTTCGATGTAGCCCAGGCCCTGGTCGGTGATGTAGGGGGTGTCGTGGCCGTTGGTGGAGATGCGCTCGATCTCGGAGAACTTCTTGCCATACATGTCGAACATGATGGCGTGGCCGTTCTCATGGGCGATCACGAGGTCGAGGGTATCGTTATCGACGGCCTCCTTCACCGAGAACAGTTTCTTGCCCTCGGCGTCGATGTCGAGCACGCAGATGGCGGAGGTCTCGAGGCCCAGGCGCTGGCCCGACTTGGCATCGACGCGCTCGATGCCGATCGGGATCATGCAGGGGCCGGGCTCGGGCAGGAAAGACGGCAGTGGGGACTTCGCCAGGATGACGAGGGGCGCCCCGACCTGCTGTGACAGGTAGCTGAGCAGGGCCTTCTTCTGGTCGTCGTTCAGCTCCGTCACCTTCTTCATCTCGTTGCTGACCACCTGGAACTTGATCTGGCGGGCGGTGCGGCGGAGTTTGAGGGAGTCGGCCAGTTCCTTGCTGTTCATCAGGTAGGGCAGGACGACCTTGCTGTGGAAACTGCCCGGCTGGTCGGGAGTGGCCTGGAAGGCCTCCATCGAGAGGGCGTTGAACAGGAACCCGATCTCGTTGATTTTGACCGTCTTGGGCAGGTTGAGCATACTGCCCAGGATGTTGCCGAAGAAGCTTCCCTTGCCCTGGGTGACCGGGACGCACATGGCGATGGGGTCATCCTTGAGGGGGTCGCCATCGGTGGAGATGGTGGTGACGGGCGGACGGGCGAGCGCCGACCCGGCCAGCAGGCCGACCGTGACCAGGGGAACGGCGACAAAACGAAACAACGTGCGCATGGAATCCCTCCCTTTGTGGTGTGACTGGACTATCATTATACCAGATGGCCCCCCCTCTCCGGGGGGGACGATCCCGGAAAGGCCACCCTCCGCCAGGAGGCCGGCGGAGGGTGGAATGGCGGGGGAACGGGGCGACGGTGGTCAGACCACCGATTTCTCCCGGTGGACGGCCTGGGTGCCGCGCAGGCGGCGCACGTGCAGATCGTCGATGGGGATGGAGGTCCGGCCGGTGGTGACCAGCTCGGCCATCAGCTGGCTGACCGCCGGGGCGAGCATCAGGCCGTGGCCGGAGAAACCGCTGGCCTGGTAGAAGTTCTCGACCTCGTCGACCGGGCCCAGGATTGGCTGGGCGTCGGCGGTCATCTCGTAGAGGCCGGCCCACTGCCGGACGATGCGCAGTCCGGCCAGTTTGGGGAACAGGGTGGTGAACCGGCGGCTCATTTCATACATGAAGTGCATGGAACTGCCGACGTAGGTGCCGACCGGCTCGTTGGGGTCGCCCATGCCCATGACGACGCCGCCGTTCTTTTCCTGGCGGGTGTAGAGGCCGATCCCGAAGCTGATGACCATCGGGTTCCAGAGGCGTTCGACCGGTTCGGTGACCAGGATCTCGTGCCGGTAGGGATCGACCGGGATATCGACGTTGATCATGTTGCCGATGGTGCGGGCGAAACTGCCGGCGCAGTTGAACAGCAGGTTGCACTCGTAGGGACCCTTGTCGGTCATGACGAAGAAGGTGTTGCTCTTTTTCATCAGGCCGGTGACGGTCGTCCAGAGATGGATCTCGGCGCCGAGACGCCTGGCGGCGTTGGCGTAGGCCTGGGTGAGCAGGAAGGGGCTGATATGGCCGTCGGTGGGGCACCAGGTGGCCATCCTGATCTTGCTGACATCGAGGTGGGGAACAATCTCGCGGGCCTGGTCGGGGCCGACCACCTTGACGTCGAGGCCGAGGCGCTGCTGCATGGCCACGTTCTTCCTGAACTGGGCCTCCTCCTCGTCGGAATGGGCGACGATCAGGTAGCCGCCCTGAAAGAACTCGGTCTGATAGCCCAGCTCGGCCTCGATGCCCTCGAGCCGTTTGACCGAGGCCATGGCGAGGCGGGTGTTGGGCTCGGTGCTCCATTGCTGACGGAACCCGCCGCCGCAACGGCCGGTCGAGCCGCTGGCGAGGTAGTGGCGTTCGAGCACGCAGATGTTCTTCATGCCGGCCTTGGCCAGTTCGTAGGCGATGGAGACGCCGAGGATGCCGCCGCCGATGATGATGGCGTCGAAGCGGGTCTTCATTTCTTCCCTCCCTTGGCTTTGGCGGCGGCCTTCTTGCGCTCGTCGGCCTCCTGGCGCTCGTATTCGGCCATGACCAGCTTGAACGGCACCGGCCGATTGGGCGGGCGGAAGGTGGGCGGGAAGATCTGCGCCATGGGCTGTTTCAGCTCCCGGGCGATGATCTGCGACACCAGGCGGCGGCAGGTGCGGCCCTGGCAGGGCCCCATGCCGGCGCGCACCAGGCGCTTGATCTCGTCGATGGTCGTGGCTCCCTGGCGGAGGGCGGCCACCACTTCCTCTTCGGTGACGTCCTGACAACGGCAGACGATCTTCATGCCTTGCCCCCTTTCTGGGCGACCCGGATGGCCCGGGCGTTCATGGCCTGTTCCTTCGGCACTTCGATGGTGATGGTGAGGGTGCGGTCGTATTTCTTGTTTTTCATGACCTTCAGCACCTTGGCCTCGCAGATCCGCTTGCCGGAACGGTCGAGGGCCTGGACGATCTCCCCCTCCTTCGGCACCGGCAGCATTTCGTAGGGCAGGGTCACGGTGGCGGCGCGGGGGGCGTGGGCCAGGTTGACCACGAAGATGGCCAGGCCGGGGCAACTGGCTACGCAGAGCGTGCACCCGTTGCAGACGGCGGGGTCGAGGCGGGGCTTGTCGGTGATGCCTTCCTTCATGGTGATGGCCTTGCGCGGGCAGGCTGACACGCAGGGGTCGCAGGGGATGTCCTGGAGGCATTCCACGATGGCCACCGGCCCCTTCTTCAGGCGGTCTTCAGGGGGAAGGATGGGCGCGAGTTCAGAGGGAGCGATGATTCCGTCATTGATCAGCATGCGGCATCTCCTGGGAGAGACGTTCGCGGCCCCACCGGATGCGGTCCCCGGTCGAGCCCGAGCGGAGGGATTTCAGTTCGGCGTTGGCGTCGTCGACGATCTTCCTGGCGGCGTCGGAGGGGCCGTGGATGCTCTCGAAGGCCCGGGCCCCGGCGATGCGGCCGCCGAGGATGGCGGTGGTTGCCTCTTCGATGCCTGAGGCGTCGCCTGCCACGTAGACGCGGGGGTTGGTGGTGCGCATGTTCCCATCGTGGAGGGGCACCAGCCCGCCCAGCTCGGGAACGTAGACCATGCGGCAGTCGGCCTGCTGGAACAGGTCGATGAGGGGGGACAACCCGACCGCGAGACAGATGCAGTCGCAGGCCACCTCGAATTCGGTGTTGGGAATGCGCTGGAACTTGTCGTCGAGGCGGCACAGGAGGGCGCCGGTGACGCCCGTGTCGCCCAGGGCGCTGACGATGGTGTGGCCGGTCATGATCGGCACGCCCAGCCGCCGGATCTTGCTGGCATGGACCAGATAGCCGCCGATGGCGGGCATCGCCTCGACCACTCCGACCACCTCGACCCCGGCCTGGAGCAGTTGGTAGCTGACGATCAGGCCGATGTTCCCCGATCCGATCATCAGGATCTTGTGCCCAGGCCGGATGCCGTGGACGTTCATCAGGGTCTGCACCGCCCCCGCTCCATAGATGCCGGGCAGGTCGTTGTTCTCGAAGGTCAGGCTGTTCTCGACCGCCCCGGTGCCGACCACGGCGCGCTCGTAGGTCACCTTCTCGTACCGCTCGGGCGACAGGATTCCTGCCTCGCCCTCGCCGTAAAAACCGACGGCTGAGGTGTTGAGCAGGACGTGCAGGTTCTTCTTCAGACCCTGGACTTCTTCGAAAAGTTTGTCGGCGATGGCAATGCCGCGGATGCCGGCGTCGCGGGCACTGCTGCCGAAGAACCGGTGGGTCTGCTTGATCAGCTGGCCCCCGAGGACGGGGTTGTCGTCGACCAGCAGAACCTTGCCGCCCAGCTGGGCGGCCACCACGGCGGCGGACAGGCCGGCGGGGCCGCCGCCGACGACGAAGATCTCGGTGTGGCGGCTCATGGTTTGATCACCCCGTGGCCTTTCTGGGTGGTCACCACCATTCCCGCTTCGAGAGGCGTGATGCAGGTCATGGTGTTGACCTCGCCGTTGACTTCCATCATACAGCTGGAACAGCGGCCGATGGCGCAGAAAAAGCCGCGCGCGCGATTCTTGTGGGGGCTGTGGCGCAGGAGCCGGACCCCGGCCGCGTGGAGGGCGGCGGCGATGGGCTCGCCCTCGTATCCCTCCATCTTTTTCCCGTCGAGCGTGAATTGGACCTTCTTGCCCTTCTTGAAGGTCAGGATCGGATGTTCCTCGATCCGCAGGCTCATCCCTTTCCTCCTTGGCAACCCTGCCATGAAATCCCGCCTGGGCCGGCGGCGCGGCGCCAATATACCACAACCGCCCCCCGCCCGCCGAGAACTGCCGGGAGAGTCACCGACCTGAGGCGGAATGGCGAGGGAATGGCGGGGACACATGACCAAATGACCAAAGGGGCGGGCCAGTGCCCG
>CAZKPI010000372.1:0-5478 GCA_964554555.1 uncultured bacterium | reverse complement strand
CGTGATCTGCCTGTCCTACGAACTGCCGCCGGACAAGGAACTGCCGCAGGATGCCCAGGAGAGGATGGCCCAAGGGCTCGAGCTCACCAGGCAGGGTTTGTTCCGCTTTCTCGAGGAGAACCCCGCTCTGGCCATCGGGGAGTTCCCGGCCCTGGCCAAGGCCATGCGCCGGCTCGACCGGGCCGCTTTCGTGCCCTTTGCATGGAAGCTCTGGGCCTACGTGGACATGCCGCTCGTCATCGATCCGGAAATCCCCATGACCACGAGCAGTCCCGGGGTGATCACCCTGACCTTGAAGGCCGTCCAGCCGCAACCCGGGGAACACGTTCTGATCTGCGGCGCCAAGGCCGGCTTCATGGCAAGCCTGGCGGGGATGCTGGTCGGCCCGCGGGGCCGGGTCCTGGCCGTCGACTCCCATCCCTCCATCGTCGATTTCGCCCGGAAGGCGGCGGCCCAGGTTCCCGAGGCCGCCCGGGTCGTCCAGGTCGACCATCGCGAGGACGTCACCGTGGAACCCGAGCCCGACGGGCACTGGCAGGTGGTCATCGTCAACGGCAGTGTGCCGAAGATCCCGGTCGAACTGCTCCACCAACTGGAAAGCGAGACGGGCCGGATGCTCCTGTTCCTGCAGGAACCCCGCGAGAGCGGCCAGAGCTGTTACCTGATCCGCAAGAACCGGGACATCGTCAAACAGGAGAACTTCCAGCAGATCGCCGGGTTCCAGTTCAACCCTCTGTTCGGACGGTACGGGTGGGACCGCCTGGAACTCCTGCAGTCCCAATACAACCGGATCATGGAACAACGGCAGGCCGGGAAGCCCGAGCGGGATGTCAGCCTCACCGGCCCCTATCCCCTGGCCAAGGTGGTGATGGCGAGCCGCAACAGCATTGAAGCCGCCGAGCGCCACAGCTACATGCTGAAGGCGTGGGAGGTCCTGCTGAAATACCTGACCATGCCCGCCCTTGCCGCTTTCTCCCCCGGGGAAAAGCGCGACTGGGGGCTGGCCGAAGTCCTGACCGCGTTGTCGACCCGCTCGTCCCTCGGGCATTGGCTGAATGCCCTGCAGAGGATCATTCCGACTTTCCACGATCATCGTGTGCTGGGGGTCCTGCACCGGGACCTGCGCCGCCAATGGAAGGACGAGACCATCGTCAAGGCTTTTCAGATGCTGGTGGATGAGCTGTGCCCCGACCCTGTTCCCCAGGGCAGTCCCACCCTCGTCAGCTTCCTCGACCTGGTGGTTCGCTACCGCAACCGGAGCGGGGAGGGCCACGGCGCGGTCGGCAGTCCCAGCCACCTCAAGGCCTTTTCGGAGTCCCTGCTCACCGCCTTGGAGACGTTCATCCTCCATCTCCAGTTCACCGACCGGTATGAACTGGTCTTCCTGGAGCGGGTCGAGAACGAGCGGGAAGGCTGGTCCGCCAAGGTGCGTCGTCTGCGGGGCTGTCAGCCCCGGGTCGAGAACTGGGACATCCCCGAATCGCGGGAGGCGGCCAGCAAACCCTGCCGGGGGGTGTATCTGGCCCAGGACCACCTTCCCGTCCTGGACCTCACGCCCTGGATGGTGTTCGACGAGGGGAGCCACGGGCGGGACCTTTTTCTTTTTGCCGGCTCGGACCGCTATCTCACCTACCACGACCAGAACGCCCGGGAGCCGGGGTGGGAGAGGAAATACCTGGATGCCTTCCTGGCCAGGAACGCCGTCCGCCACCCGGACCGGGTCGAACATTCGGCCGCCCTGGAGACCTTTTCCGCCATGGTCCGCGTCGTGGTCGAAGACGGCAAGGTCACCCGCGACGAGCGTCGCCTGCTGATCACCCACCTCCTGGAAACCGGCCTCTCGAAAACCGAAGCCGAGGCGGCCGAGAAGGTGCGGGAGGCCGTCGAGTCCACCTGTCCCGGCATTTTCTGGGAGCCGGCCTGAGGTCCTTCTGTTCGCCTTCCCCTCAGGTTCTAGCCTGAGAGGGATGTGGCGCGGAAATCTTGAACCACCCTGGTCGAACATCCTTCTCGGGAAGTGGAAGGACTTGTAGGAAGCGACCCGACGACGAAGGAGGAACCCATGGAAGAAAGCACCCAGATGCCCGATGGCAAGAAGATCGACCTCGGCCTGTTGCAGAACCTGCTCGACCATTTCCAGGGGTCGGTGCTCGGCCGGCTGGTCGCGAAGATCGACCCGCGCGTGCTGAACGACCTGCGGGAACTGATCCGGCTGATGGAACAGCGGGACCCGCGCATCATGCTGATCGGCCGGCGCGGGGCGGGGAAGTCGTCGCTGATCAACGCGATCCTGGGGGCGCCCGCCTGCCCGATCGGGTCGGTCACCGTGGGCAACCGGGAGTGCCGCTGGGAGGTTGTCGAGGCCGGCGGCAAGCGGTTCCGGGTGCTCGACACCAAGGGGGCGGGGCAGGGCGACGATCCCGCGGGCCCCGACCGGTCGGCCCTGGCGCTGGTCAAGGAGCAGATCCGGGCCGAGTGCCCCGACATCATCCTGTTCGTCTGCAAGGCCAAGGAGGTCGATGCCAACATCCAGCCCGACCTGCAGTTCCTCGGCGAGGTGATGCAGTTCGCCCGCCGTCAGTACTCGGTCGGCGCCTGCCACCTGGTCGGCGTCATCACCCAGGTCGATGAGCTCGACCCCGCCCACGTCAGCATGCCTCCCTTCGACCACCCGGTCAAACGCCGGCACATCGAACAGGCCGCCGCCCACCTGGCCCGCCTGCTCGAACTGCACTACCCCTTCGCGCAGAAGGACAGCATCCTCATCCGGCCGGTCTGCTCGTATCTGTATTTTCACGAAGGGAAGATCGAGTGCGACCGGCGCTGGCAGATCGCGGAGCTGGTCAAGGAGATCCTGGGCCTCCTGCCCGAGCCGGCCAAACTGCGCATGCTGAAGGTCGGCCAGTTCAAGGACATCCAGACGTCGCTGGCCGGCCGCATCGTCAACACCTTCTCGGTCGTGGCGGGCCTCGTCGGCGCCGAGCCCATCCCGTTCGCCGACCTGCCCATCCTGACCTCTTTGCAGGTCACGATGATCGCGATGATCCAGGCGGTGGCCGGGCGGGAGGCCGACCTCAAGGCGGCCAAGGAGTTCCTCGTCGCCACCGGCATCGATCTCACCAGCGCCTTCACCCTGCGCGAGGTGGCCCGCGCCCTGATCAAGCTCTGGCCCACGGGCGGCAATGTCATTTCCGGCACCATCGCGGGGACCTTCACCAAGATCCTCGGCACCGCCGCCACGAAGTACTTCATCGGCGGCGACGACCTGGCCGTGGTCAGGGATTACCTGACCACCAACCTGCCGCGGTCGTGAGCCGATGGGCCGGCCCGCGGGGCCGGCCTGGCCGCCCCGCCACCGCCCAGCGCTGGCTCCGGATGCTGGTCGCCACCTTCCAATGGTTCGAGAACCCCCCCTATCACGGCAACACCATCAAGCGGATCAGCGGAAAGCCCAAAGGCTGCCTGGCCGACACCGGGCAGATCTGCTTTGCCCAGGCCATTTCCACCCCGCGCGCCCTGGAAAGCCATCCGCTTCTGGGGGCCGTGTTCGAAACGGCGATCGCGGGCGAGATCCGCAAGGGCGCGGGCCTGCTGTCGACGCCGCCGCGGGTGTTCCACTGGCGGTCGCACGGGGGGGCCGAGGTGGACTTCCTCATCGAGTATGATGGCCGGCTCCATCCCATCGAGGCCAAGCTCCGTTCCCAGCCGGCCAGGTCCGATGCCTCGGGAATCCGGGCCTTGACCGCGACCTATCCCAAAGCCCGGTTCGCCCCCGGGCTCATCGTGGCTCCGGCCCCCCGGTTCCAGCAGGCGGCCGAGGACGTCTTCGTCATCCCCTGGGATACCGCCCCAGGCCCGGGTTGACACCCCGCCCCGGAGGGGGGCGGGAGTGGCGCGCCGGCCCCGACGGGGACCCGCTCACTCCCGCTGGGGGGCGTAGCGGGCGAGGAAGCGGGAGACGCGCAGGGCGATGGCGGCGACGGTGGCCAGGATGAAGGCCACGTCGTCGGTGAGGCCCCCGGGCAGGAAATCGGGGATGACGTCGATGGGGGTCACCAGGTAGAACAGGGCGACCAGTGCCATGGCCCGTTCGGACCAGCCGGCGGTCGGGTCGCAGAGCAGGTTCCACAGGGCCATCACCTTGTCCCAGACCGACTCGACTCCGTCGCGCTTCATGTGGGGAAGTTCCTCGGCCACCACGTCGAACCGGGCGGCATCCTCGGGAGACATCCCTTGCCGGGCACGAGACCGTTCGCTGGTGTTCATTGGTGTTCTCCTTTCCGCAGATGTCACCCGTGTCAAGGCGGGATGGCCCGGCTGGTTCAAACCATCCGTCCCTTTTTTCCTGGCTGGTTTCATGGCTCACGCCATGCGAAGCGGAGCTTCCGCGAGGAGAAAGGCATCAGCCCTTCCCGCGCCAGCCGAAAGGGTCCAGGGCCATCGGCCCCGGAGGGGTGGAAGGGGCCGGGCAAGGAGCAGGTCCGGGTCTGACGTATGGTATCCTGGGGGAAATCCGGTTGCGGGAGTCTGCTTGATGAAAGGGGTTTCGCTCCGAAAGGCGATCGAACTCGGCGAGGACAGCCGCCGGCAGTTCAAGCGCACCCTCACGCATGCCGGGCAGGCCGCCGCCGAGATCGTCGCCTTCCTCAACAGCGGGGGCGGGCAGATCCTGCTGGGAGTCGACGATGACGGTTCGGTCATCGGACTCGACGCTGTCGAGCGGCGCCGCCTGATCCAGCTGTTGGGCGGTGCGGCCACCGACAACGTCCGGCCGGCCGCCACCCTCCGGACCACCTCCCGCGAGGTGGGGGGGCGGGTGATCCTGGTGGTGGATGTTCCCGACGGCCTGAACAAGCCTTACTGCGACAACGGAGGCCGGTTCTGGGTCCGGCATGGCGCGGACAAGCGGCGCCTCACCGCCCCGGAGGAACTGCAGCGGTTGTTCCAGGCCGGCCGCAAGGTGTTCGCCGACGAACAGCCCGTCCCGGGCACGGGGCCGGCCGACCTCGACCAGGAGGCCCTGGCGCGGTTCCACGAGCGGAAGTTCGGGACCCCTCTGGCCACCTCGGTGGCGGTGGTTTCCCCGGAGCGCCTGACGGAGGCCCTCGGGCTGACCCGCCAGGGGGCCCTGACCCTGGCCGGCCTGCTCCTGTTCGGCCGGAACGTGCCGCGCTTCGCGCCCCTCTGCAAGGTCCAGGCCGTGGCCTTCGCCGGCGGGTCGGTGGCCGACGACGGCTTTCTCGACCGCCAGGAGTGCGAAGGCACCCTCGGGGAGCAGTTCCTGGGCACCATGGCCTTTCTCAAACGCAACCTGCCGCACCGGCCCGACCCGGGGGCGGGGTTCAACCAGCCGGGCCGGCCCGAGTTGCCCCTGGAGGCCCTCAGCGAGGTGGTGGTGAACGCCCTGGTGCACCGCGACTACCTGGTGAACGCCTCGGTCAAGGTCTTCCTGTTCCCCGACCGCCTGGAGATCCAGAG